>JBFIJS010000034.1:0-13909 GCA_041600595.1 Saprospiraceae bacterium
ATTGCCCTTTTCGGAAAGTTTGGTGTTCGAGGCCATCTTTAGTCAGCCCGAACTTGCTGGGACAAAGGATGTTCGTCAGGTCTATTTTTTCCTGATACCAGTAGGGTTGTTGTACTTCATTCATATTAAATGACTTAATGCGTTATTAGTGGTGTCTTGCAAAACAATGTTTTGGGGCACAAGGTTTTAATCCGAAGGAGTCATACAACTAAAATTGTCATTGCAGGCATAGAGAATGTGTAAAATACTTTCATCTCCCGGTGCAATACGGCAGGTGAACACCCGTTTTGACAATCAGGATTTATTACTAAAATTTTCTAAAAATAATTGTGAAATTTTGACTTAAAAAAACTAAATTTGCCAGCAAAGCGTTTTTGACAAATAAAAAATAAAATTTATCGCCTATGTCGAAACAATCTCAAGTGTCAGAAACCTCCATCCTACAAAGGTTTCTCAACGCAAAAACCGCCCTTACGGAAACTATCCAAAAAATTCTCGACCTAAACAAATCCCTCCGTAGTACACAGAAGACACCCGAAAATCAAGCCATCAAACAGGAATTAAAATTGCTAAACAAGGTTGCTGACCAACAAGCCAAGATCGTTCAGCTTTACGAATTAAGGCTGAAACGGGTAAGTAGTCAGTAAACTGTCCGCCAGTCTTGCCGCCAGTTATTTTCACACATTATTGCATCAACCGGCAGCAAGGCTGGCACCAAACATTCCTTCCGTCAACAAACTTTTTCCCATCTGCAACAATCGTATTTTGCATCTCTTCGTTTGGGGATAACTTTTGCATTAGTTTAACAAACTTTTGCCGCAGCCATCCGTCTTTCGGATGTACTTTCGTTTCTAAATTAATCCAAACATGATGAAGATATTCAAAATTTTGTTGCTGATGGTCATCGGGATGTCTGCCTTGCCGCTGCAAGCACAAACCTCTCTTGGAAAAACTACCCTTAACGGGCAACTTGTCACCCTGATGCTCGATGATAATGGTGATACCATCCTCGTGGCCGATGACCTGATGACCGTTTCCCTGACCTCCCCCCGAACTTTTAAAAGCAGAGAAGAATACCTGCGTTACCGGCAATACCTCCGTTATGCTGCCATCGTCTATCCATATGCCAAAGAGGCGATTATCGTTTTCCGGGAACTGGAAGCCCAAACCATGGAAATGAAAAAGGGGAAAAGGAAAAAATACGCCAAGCGACTCCAGAAAGATCTCGATGACAAATTTGAGGATCCTCTGAAAAACCTGACTAAAACACAAGGAAAAATTTTGGTTAAAATGGTCGAAAGAGAACTCGACGACGATCTGCACAACCTCATCAAAACATATCGGGGCACTATGACCGCCGGTTACTGGAATACCCTCAGCAAATTTTGGGGGTATGATCTCAAAGAAGGATACATTGAAGGTCAGGATCCCATTCTTGATGCGGTGTTGCAAGACTTCAACATTTCTTACAAAATGAATTGATGCCGGGTGGCCGGAATCGGTTATGCCGATTCCGACTTGTCATGTTGGGGGAGATGCCAATTTTTCCTTTCCTTAAAAATCCATAGAGGGTGTGGCACCAGGCTGCCAGAATAAGGGGTTTCCTTTATCCCCTGTCATGAAATTATTTGAATTACACAGCACTCCGTTTTGCTGATAAACCAAAAATATCTTACACTATGTGGACTGAAAAAGACAATACCCTCCAGGCAACTTTCAAATTTAAAAACTTCACGGAGGCCTTTGCCTTTATGACGGAAGTGGCCTTTCTTGCGGAAAAACAAGGACACCACCCCGATTGGTCGAATGTCTGGAACACCGTACACTTTAAGCTCAATACACACGACGCAGGAGGTGTGGTGACCGAAAAAGACCATAAACTTGCCCGAAGCATTGACGAGGTCGCCAACAAATATTTTAATTGATCCGGGTGATTCCGGACTTACAAGATCATTGGTGGTGCTTTTTCTCTCAGTGATTGGTCGTAGCTTGTCGTTGACGTACGGCTTCGAAGAGGACAATCGCCGCTGAGGCCGATACATTCATGGAATCGACCTGCCCGGACATGGGGATGATGATGCGCTGGTCCGCTTGTTCCAGCCAAAACTTCGAGATACCGGTGGCCTCGGCACCAAGGACTAATGCGGCAGCCTCTTTGAGATTGCAGCTGTAAACTGATTTAGCGGCTTCAAGATAAGTAGCGAAAATCGTTACCTTTTCTTTTTTTAAAAGCTGTGCAGCATCCGCTGAGGAGGTTTCAAAGAGGGGGAGGGTAAAGATGGCCCCCAGACTGGCCCGGATCGCATTGGGGTTGTACAAGTCAAAATCAGGTTCACAAACAAAAACGGCGCTTACGCCGGCAGCATCGGCAGTTCGCAGGATAGCACCCAGATTGCCGGGTTTCTCGATTCCCTCCAATACCAGTACAAGTGGCGCTGTTGCCTGGGCCGCTCTCTGAAAATACTTGCCTGCCGGCTTGTTTTTGAAAATACCAACCACATTGGGAACGCTGGAGCGATAAGCGATCTTTTCCAGCACCGACTGACTGACGGTCACAACCTCATCGGGTTGTATTATGGCCCCATCCAGAATTTGATTCACGGTGTCCTGGTCTGTTTGGTCAGGATTATAAAACAGGTGAGTGGCTTCAAATCCGTTGAGGAGTGCCAGTCGCACCTCCCGCAGTCCTTCGGCCACGAAAGCGTGCTGCGACTTCCTTTCCCTGGCCTTGTTTTTCAACAGAATAGCCTGTTTGATGAGCGGGTTGCTGGGGCTGGTCAGGTACCTGGACATATCAAGGTTTTATGAACTTAAGGTGGACTCTTTGACCCGGATCCTGATTTTTTCAATTTCTTCTTTCAGCCACTGGTCTAAATTGCGGTACCAATCCAGATGAGGAGAAAACTGGGTGCAGCCGCCTTCGGCGGGGCTGGTACACTGGGTGGTTTCCCATTGTTTTTTACAGGCAGGACACCGCCCGCCGGTGTCAAATGTATGCCAGGAATGCCCGCAACTACACAGCCATTGGTGGTCGGGATTTGGTTCCCAATCGCATTTAGGACAGGCAATTTTTACTTCGGCCATGATTTGGAGGGTTTTGATCCAGGTTGATTGGCAGTTGGAACACTATCGGCAATCAGGTCTGGCATTAAATACAAAAACCGGACTCCGGCACAAGTGGCCAGGGTCCGGTTATCAGGTCAAATGGAAGCGTAAATCAGGACTCGAGGTTGCGCAGACGCTGCTCCCGGTACACTGCTTTTAACCTTTCGTTTCTTTTGCGTACGGAAGGTTTTGTGAATTGCTTTCTGTCCCGCAGTTCTTTAATAATTTGAACATTACGGTACTTCCGCTTGAAACGTCTCAACGCCTGGTCAATAGACTCGCCATTTTTAATATCAATGATAAGCATATTCTTCTTTGTTATAAGTCAGACAATCAAGGACTTTTGCCCGCTTTTGTCTTGATTTTTTTTTGAAGGGCGCAAAGTTATAAATTTTTGTCAAACCATGTGTTAAAAAAAGATGTAAAACAGGGAAAGATTTTAAAAATACCATAATTCACGCCAGCTCCTTTTTCCAAAAGTGAAAACAAACGGCCACCCTGCACGGCGGCTGTAGCGCTGCTTGCTCTATCACAGCGGCCTGTTGGTCTATATTTCACCACTAAACACCTATTTACTGCCCTGCCGACCCAACTACTTCTCTTTATAAGCCTTCTTTTCCTATTCAATCAGGGCCTAAATGTGTAATTTCGCCCCCGCATTTTCAGGGCCTGATGATCGACCGATCGTTGACTGGCACCTAAAAAAATATTTATCACTAATCACCATACTACACAAAAAGCAACAACATGGTAAAAAAAGCTAAAGGAAAATTAGGCATACTCATCCCTGGTATGGGAGCTGTAGCCTCAACTTTAATAGCCGGCGTTTTCGCCGTTCGCAAAGGCATCTCACTGCCCATTGGGTCTGTTTCACAAATGGGCCGGATCCGTCTTGGGAAAAGAACGGAGAACCGCAATCCACTGATCAAAGACTTTGTTCCCATTGCCAAATTTGATGATATCGTATTCGGAGGCTGGGATATTTTCAGCGACAATATGTACAAGGCTGCTAAAAACGCCAAAGTGCTGGAGAAGGACCTCCTCGAAAAGATCAAACCAGAACTCAAGTCCATCAAGCCGATGAAGGCTGTTTTTGATAAAAAATACGTCAAAAACCTCGACGGTACTCATGTCAAATCAGGTAAGACCAAAATGGATTTGGCGGAAGCACTGATGGACGACATCAAAAAATTCAAGAAAGAGAATAACTGTGACCGCATTGTCGTCGTCTGGTGTGGATCGACTGAAACTTATATCGAGGAGAGTGACGTGCATTCTTCCCTGAAGAAATTGGAGAAAGGTTTGAAAAATAACGACCCTAATATTCCGCCGAGCATGATCTACACTTATGCCGCGGTCAAAATGGGTATTCCTTATGCCAATGGGGCGCCAAACCTTTCCTGCGATGTGCCGGCTATCGTCGAACTGGCGAAAAAGACTAAAACACCGATTGCCGGAAAAGACTTCAAAACGGGGCAGACCCTCATGAAAACGATCCTTGCACCGGGCCTGATGGCTCGTTCACTGGGTATCAAAGGTTGGTTTTCTACCAATATTCTCGGCAACCGCGATGGAGAAGTACTGGATGATCCTGCCAGTTTCAAATCCAAGGAGGTTTCCAAACTCGGAGTGTTGGAGCAAATCCTGCAACCGGAAAGCAACCCTGACCTCTACAAAGATCTTTACCATAAGGTCAGGATCAATTATTACCCACCTCACGGCGACAACAAAGAGGGCTGGGATAATATTGACATCTTCGGCTGGCTCGGCTATGGCATGCAGATCAAGATCGACTTCCTTTGCCGCGACTCCATCCTGGCGGCTCCGGTTGCCCTCGATCTGGCTTTGTTTCTGGACCTGGCCAAACGGGCTGAGCTCTATGGTATTCAGGAGTGGCTTTCGTTTTACCTGAAATCACCACAAGCGGCCCCGGGCTTACAGCCTCAGCACGACATCTTTTTGCAACAGCAAAAAATGTTGAATACCCTGCGCCACATTATGGGTGAGGAGCTGATCACTCACCTGGGCATGGATTACTATTATTAAAATGCAGATAACAGGCGGCCGGTCCATTGCCGGCCGCCTGTCTTCCTACAGGTTCATACTCCGCCAGACGACTACTTTCTCATGTTTTGGAAAACCATAGCTACTGGTTTTGGTAGTGGCTATTCGCCAATCGCTCCCGGTACCGCCGGGGCGCTGGTCGCCTGCCTGCTTTGGTGGGGCCTGCAGAGCTGCCCCCTTTCCTGCTTTTCCGGTGAAACATCCTGGGCCGGACTGATGGGCCTTATCGTCATTTTCTTTTTTTTGGGGGTCAGGTCGGCGGATGAACTGGAACACGAGTGGGGGCACGACCCCTCTAAAATAGTTGTGGACGAAATGGTGGGGGTCTGGATCGCGATGCTGTTCGTACCCTTCAGTTTGTCCAATCTTGCCGTCGCTTTTATCCTTTTCCGTATTTTTGACATTTGGAAACCGCTCGGCATTCGCCAAATGGAAAAACTGCCCGGAGGGTGGGGGGTCATGATGGATGATGTGCTGGCCGGTATCTATGCATTGGTAGTGGTCCATCTCTACCTTTATTTCATCTGACCAGACCGACTATTGTCCCTAATCCAACATTAAATGGCTATGCCCGAATCTAAATTTATCAAATACGAAAGCGCCGGCCTCTCTGTTCGGGAAGTTCAGGAGCGCAGTCAGTCCTTTTACCAGGAAATGGACAAACGCCGTACTGTTCGGCACTTTTCCGACCAGCCGGTCCCGAAAGAAGTGATTGAGAACATCATCAAGACGGCCTCTTCAGCTCCATCGGGGGCACACAAACAGCCCTGGACTTTCTGCGCAGTTGCCAACCCGGCGATCAAACGAGAGATCAGGGTGGCCGCCGAAAAGGAAGAATACGAAAGCTATCACGGGCGAATGAGTGAAGAATGGCTGCAAGATCTGGCTCCTTTTGGCACCGATTGGCACAAGCCTTTTCTGGAAACGGCCCCCTGGCTGATCGTTGTTTTCAAAAAAGCCTACGAGCTGGTGGAAGGGGAAAGGCGCAAATGTTATTACGTAAGCGAATCTGTCGGCATCGCCTGTGGGTTTTTGCTCACGGCGATTCATCGGGCCGGGCTGGCCTCGCTGACCCACACGCCCAGTCCTATGAATTTTTTACAGAAAATATTAGACCGCCCCGAAAACGAACGCCCTTTCCTCCTCGTTCCGGTCGGTTATCCGGCGGACAATGCCAAAGTGCCGGCTATCGAGCGGAAGTCATTGCAGGATGTAGCCGTTTTTTACGAATAAACCAGATTGCCAGGTTCATTTTACAGAAACCGACCACTCAACCATTTAAATCATTTGGAACAAGAATTAAATAGCGAAAAAACACCTTTTCTACTGTCCTGGCTACGCAACCATGTGGCGGCCGTTTCGGCAACATCCGTTGATTTTGGTGTAACTATTTTCCTGACCGAACTGGTTGGGCTGTGGTATCTGGCTTCTAACACCATCGGTGCCACAGCGGGCGGAATCGTCAGTTTTCTGCTCTGCCGGCTGTGGGTTTTCAACCAACGCAACGCCAGGTGGCAGCACCAGGCTTTCCGCTACCTGATTGCGGTGTTGGTCAGTATTGGACTCAACACGGCAGGGGTCTGGTTTTTTACTGAAATTGTCCTGCTGCCTTATATCGTGGCCAAAATCATAACGGCTGTGATCATCGGCGTATCTGTCAATTTTTTCATGTTCCGGTATTTTGTTTTTAAATAACCTGGCGACATGCTGCGCTAAATGAAACCGGGGCACCGGTCCGGGTAGCTTTTTACACAGTATATTTATGCAGAAAGTTCGATTTATTGCCAACCCATACTCCGGCTCGGTTCGGAAACGCAACCTGGCCGGGTTGCTGGAAGAACACCTGGACGACGAGAAATTTGTCTATGATCTTTGTTATACCGAGTATGCAGGCCACGCCATCGAGTTGGCGCGGGAAGCAGTCGCCAACGGGTGCGATATGGTGGTTGCCTGTGGAGGTGATGGTTCGGTGAATGAAATAGCGAGCCAGCTCATCGGCACCGATGTCGTACTGGGCATTCTGCCTTGTGGCTCGGGCAATGGTTTCGCTATGCACCTCGGCGTGGGCCGGGATGTGGTCAAAGCTATTCATCACCTCAACCGGGGCCGGGCGGTTGTCATTGATTCGGGGCGGATGAATGGCCGGCCGTTTGTCAATCTCGCCGGGGTTGGGTTTGATGCGGTCGTGGCCGACCGGTTGCACGGCAGCAAGTTGCGGGGGTTCAGGGCCTATTTCAAATACACTTGCGAAGAAGTCTTCAAGTATAAAATGCTCCCGGTTGAAGTAGCGGTTGACGGTCAGGTGTTCAAGCGTACCTGTCTGCTGGTCGAAGTGGCCAATGCCCCCATCTATGGTTATGGTTTTGCCATCGTACCTTCGGCCAAATTCAACGACGGCGACCTGGAAGTTCTGCTGGTAAAGGCGGCTCCAAAGTGGCGTTACTTTTTTTCCATGTGGCGTTTTTTGAACAACTCCTTTCACAAAAGCAGTTTGACAGAGTGTTTTACCGGGAAGAATATTGTGATAAAACCCTCCTGGAAAACCTCAGTACACATTGATGGGGAAGGCATGGACCTGGCCGGGGAAGCAACTTTTTCCATTGTTCCTGCTTCTTTAAAGGTCTTGTGTCCCAAAGCCCATGCTGAAATTTTGCTAAAATAAATCCATCCTGTCCGGCCATTTTCAAATCAAAAAGGCCAGTCGGGGTGTTTATCTTCCGTTTTCTTCTTTTCCCTTTAATCTTTAAATTTATTTCAATGAAAAATTCAAGGTTCTTTTACTTGTCATTCTTTCTTTTCCTTTTGGCCGGAACGGCCACCCAGCTACATGCTCAACAGGATAAATCGCAGCGGCCCAGCCCACCAGCTACTGCCACCGCCACTACCAACGACCTTTCCATAACAATTAATTACAGCAGTCCTGCCGTAAAAGGCCGGCAAGTGCTCGGCAATCTCATCCCCAACGGCGCAATCTGGCGACTGGGAGCCAATGAGGCTACTACATTTGAAGTCGATAAGGATGTGTTGGTGGAAGGACAAATTTTGCCAGCCGGCAAATACGCCCTGTTTTCCATCCAGGATGGTGGCGATTGGACGTTCATTTTCAATAAAGAGGCCGACCAATGGGGAGCTTACAATTATGATAAATCAAAAGATGCGCTGCGAGTAACCGTCACGCCGGGTAAGTCCGCCGACATGGTTGAGCGGATGGCTTTTCAGGTAAATGAGGTCAAAAAAGGAACCGCTGACGTCGTTTTTAACTGGGAGAATATTGAGGTGAAATTTAAGGTAATCCAGGCTCTTTGAACGGGTTTCCCAATTTTGAAAATAAAAAAAAAACAGGGATGGCGTATTGGCCGTCCCTGTTTTTTTTTTGCCAAAATGTCCCGTCCTGAAATAGCGTTACTCCTAAACCGTTGGGGTAGTCCAAATTCTACCGAAGTCGCATCGGCCGACAGGGGCAAGGTGAAAGAGGTGGAAACGTCCCCGTTGACTTCAGTGGCAAGTAGCGATTCCGCAGTGCAGGATCCGGAAAGGTCATTGTTGAATGACAATTGACCATTGATAAATGATAAAAAGGAAAAAGCGGGAATTCCTGTTTGTTTTTTTGAAAACAGGTGGTCAACCTGCATTGTAGGCAGTAACAAGTCGGCAGTTTGAGCGCAGCGGAAAAGTTTCTGCTATTGTTCAATATTCTCTTCTCGTTCGGCCTCTTTGTGTTTTTGAATTTTTTCATAAAAAGCGGCCGATTTTTCACTCAGAATACCTGCTTCAAAATCTAGTGTTTCCAAAATATCGAGTAATACATTGATGCGCGCTTCCACATCAAAAAACTTATTAATGACGGCGATCTTGCGATCTTCCACGATGCAATAGCCGGAATTGAAGTTGCCTTTTTCGTAGCGGATAACATAGCCGATCTCTTCAAAAAGAGATTCCAGTTTTTGGAGGGAATGCTTGGTAAAGGTGATCATGGCGTCAAATTATAATTACGGTTGAATGGAGTTGTAGCAATACGAGCGGGCAAATATCGCGAAACGATGTATTATGGCAGTTATCTTTCATGCTCCAGGGTGTTATTAATGAAAAATTAAATTCGATTAAAATTCGATTAAAGGAAATTAAATGTTGGAACAATGCTTTAATGTAAAATTAATAGGCCCTTTAATTGTGTATTAGCAAAATAAATGACTATTTTTGGTCATCATTGATTCTTCATCAAAATCCGATTATCATGAGAACTCATCAGCGTGAAATTTTAATCTACTACAACCCCGACTCCAACAATGACAAAAAGACCGTTGCCCATGCACAGGGCCTGGTTCCTTATGTCAGAGCTTACTCGTACTGCCATGCACCCTCCAATGGCACCAGTTGGCAACAGATCATCCGCTCCCTGGATTTGCATCCTAAAGAATTGATGAACAAAGCCCATCCATATTATCAGGCCAATATCCGCGGCCGGGAATTCAATGAAGAAGACTGGTTAAATGTGATCCGCCACAATACCGGATTGTTGAAAGCACCTATCGCTATCCGTGGGGAAAAGGCGGTATTATGTACCTCCGCGACGGATATTTACAAGCTGACAGAATTTACGGCGAGAGCGACTTTCTTCTGAAAGATTCCTACTGAACATGCACCGCATCAATAGTATAGAAAGCGATTCCTGCGCTACCCGGTGAGATAACCGGATCGTTTCCCCGAAACAAATTCCGGGTATGCGTTTATGGAGTTGTTGTATTCCCCGCCCTGCATTTCCAAAAACTTGATTACCAAAAGTCTGTCTACAATGAGTGTTTGAAGGGAGCCGTCCTGTAGAAAGCCAACGGGCTAAATTCGGGAAGGCTCTTTTTTTTATGGCCAAACGTGGAAAGCGGACAGAGAAAGGAGGTGCGGCTGCGCCCGCCTCCAGAGATTTTCAACTAAAGATGGACTTGTATTTCTCCCCGGGAAAGGAAAAATCGAAGACTGTCATTGTCCATTTCTATCATTCTTGTTTACTTTGCGGAAACAGGTTTTCAGCCTGCTGAAATTATCCAACCATCCTGTTTCCGCTTGTCAAAGTGGTTAAACGGGAGCAAAATACTAAACAACCACTTATGCCCAGTTTTGAGATCGAAGGCAAACTGCTCAAGAAATACGACACCGAGAGTAAATCTGCCTCTTTTCAGGCCCGCGAGTTTGTCCTGGAAATAGTAGATGGTAACTATCCGCAATTCATAAAATTCCAATTGACCCAGGATCGTTGTGCCCTGATCGATGCCAGCGAAGAAGGTGAACAGATCAAGGTACACTTTGATTTACGCGGCCGGGAATGGCAAGGGAAATATTTTACCAACCTGAACGCCTGGCGAATAGAAAAGCCCGCAGCTGCATCTGCGGCCGCTCCCGCTGCTTCCGGAGGAAATGATTTTGATTTTCCCACGGCTTCCGACGAGCCGCCCGTGATGCCCTCCAACGACGACCTTCCTTTCTGATCAACAACCACCCGGCGGAAAAAGACTGTCCTTTTTTCCAGGCCGGTCAGGAGATGGGCGGGCGTTTGTCAGTCACCTAAAAAAAACGGGACCGGAGATTGCTCCGGTCCCGTTTTTTTGGTGGCGTATTTTCCGTGTTGGTCCCAAAAGGCTTACTGGACCCATTCGGCGTAAAACACATTGGTATCACGAGTGCCGCCGTTGTTGCGGTTGCTGGCGAAAACGAGGTGTTTGCCATCGTAGCTGAACATAGGGAAACTATCGAAAACATTGTCGAAAGTGACCTGCTCCAGACCGGTACCGTCGGTGTTGATTTTAAAAATATTGAATTGCCGGCCGCTTTCGGTGTGGTGGTTGGAAGCAAAAACGATTTCCTGTCCGGAGGGGTGCATGTAGGGTGCCCAGTTAGCTCCTCCCAGGTTGGTAACCTGGCGGAGATTGGAACCATCCAAATTGCAGACGAAAATCTCCAGTGCGGTCGGTTGTACGAGGCCCTGCGCCAGCAGATCCTGGTAGGTTTTTTTGGCTTCTTCCGTTTGGGGGCGGCTGGCCCTGAAAACGAGCCCTTTGCTGTCGGGAGTAAAGAACGCACCGCCGTCGTAGCCAAGGCCGTTGGTTACTTGTTTTTGGTTGCTGCCGTCTATGTCCATTGTCCACAACTCCAGATCACCAGACCGGATCGAGGTGAAAACGATTTTTTTACCATCGGGTGAAACGGTTGGTTCGGCATCGTAACCCGGAGTGTCGGTGAGCTGCCGGATGATATTGCCTTCCAAATCTGCCACGAAAATGTCGAATTCCTGGTGGACTGCCCACACGTATTTTCCATTGACGACCCGCGGAACCTCCAGACAAGTGTCAGCGGCATGGTGGGTACTGGCGTAGATGATCTGTTGGTTGCCCGGCATGAAAAACGAGCAGGTCGTTTTGCCTTTACCCGTGCTAACCATCCGGGGTTGGGCATCTCCGTAGCCCTCTACCGGCATGTAGAAGATCTGGTCGCAACTGGTTCCCCATTTCTCATTGGTTACCTGAAGAGTCAGGTGCTTGTTGTCGGTGCTGAAGTAAGCTTCGGCGTTGTCGCCGCCAAAGGTGAGCTGTTTTACATTTTTCAAATGCTTTTCCTGCTCGTAGTGAGTTGTTTGCAGGCCGGCTTCACCGCCGTGGTGACCGTGACCCTCACCACCTTCGCCGGCATGGCCGCCTTCGTGGTTTTGCGGGGAGTTGCAGGCAAACAGAGTGATTGCCAAAAGGAGTATCAGATAAGGTATTTTGTGCATAGTTGAAATTTTTGCGGCAAAGGTAACAGACTGGTTTGGTTTACAACCAACAGGCTGGTAATGGTTTTGTCATAAAATCGCCCGGCAAGCCACATTAATTAGGAGTTGAATCCCTAATGTTAGGTATTTCATTTAGATGACAAAAAGGTATTGTCTAAAGAAACACCAAGTTCTACTTTTGCCCTCGAATCCTAATTTGGATTTAATCTACTTAAATTTAATTAAAAGTTTACAGTTTGATATGAAACAGTTCATTCACATTATATTGAGAAAAGGAAAGCCGCTGGATGCCTTTTGCCATAACCTTGAAAGGCTGCTGGTGCTTTCATTTTTGGTACTGGCATTGGTGCCATTACAAGCACAGAACGGACAAGTTTCGGGTACGATCATGATGTCTGACAGCCTTAGCACCTTGCCCGGGGCGCATGTTTATCTGGAAAAAACCAATCTCGGAGCCACCACCAACGGCAATGGCTATTTTTCGATCCAAAATGTGCCGCCGGGTGATTACACCCTGCACATATCGAGCATTGGTTTTATAGCCGAGCAAAAACGGATCAGTGTTACAGCCGGGGAGAAACTGGTCGTGCAGGCCAGCTTAATAGAATCGGTATCGACCCTGGACGACGTGGTGGTGATGGTCAAGGGAAACAGGGGTCTGAAAGACATTCCCGGATCGGTGCAGTATATTTCACCAAAACAGATTCAGAAATTCAGCTACACCGACATCAACCGGACTTTGCGGGGCGTTCCCGGCATCAACATCCAGGAGGAAGATGGTTTTGGCCTGCGGCCAAACATTGGCTTGCGGGGTACTGGTGTGGAACGGAGCGCCAAAATCACCATCATGGAAGATGGTGTGTTGATGGCCCCGGCTCCTTATGCTGCCCCGGCTGCTTATTACTTTCCCACCATCGGACGGATGCAGGGGATCGAAATCCTGAAAGGTAGCAGCCAGATAAAATATGGCCCATACACCACTGGTGGTGCCATCAATCTGCTCTCTACCCAAATTCCGGAAACCTTTTCGGGCCGGCTCGATCTGCTGGGCGGAAGTTTTGGTGGACGCAATATGCATGCTTCGGTGGGTAATTCTCACGAAAATTTTGCCTACCTCGTCGAAACCTTCCAGTTCAGTTCGGATGGCTTCAAGGAGTTGGATGGCGGCGGTAATACCGGGTTTGACAAAAAAGACTACGTGGGCAAGTTTCGCATCAATACCGACCAGGACGCCAGGGTGTACCAATCCCTGACCTTCAAGTGGGGCCAGGTTACAGAAACTTCCAACGAGACCTACCTGGGTTTATCCGACAGCGATTTTGCGGCCGATCCCTACCGTCGTTATGCAGCTTCGCAAAACGACTTGATGGAAACGGAACAATCCCAGTACACCCTGACACATCTGGCCCGGTTCTCCAAATCTTTGCAGGTGTCAACCACGGCTTACCGGACCAATTTTTCCAGAAACTGGTACAAACTTGATAAAGTAGTAGATGATGAAGGCAACAAGATCGGCATTGCCAACCTGCTCGACGATCCATCGGCCAATGCTAATGCTTTTGCCATCCTGACCGGTACCACCAGTGCCAATGCCAATGCGCTGCAAGTAAAAGCGAATAACCGCGACTATTATTCGCAAGGCATCCAGAGTGTGTTGACGGCCAGTTTTAAAACCAACACCCTTTCCCACAATATCAACTTTGGTATCCGTTTTCACCAGGACCAGGTTGATCGTTTTCAGTGGGTAGATGATTACTCGATGAATGACGGCATCATGCAATTGACCAATAGTGGCACCCCCGGCACGGAGAGTAACCGGATAGCGGTTGCCGATGCATTTGCCACGTATGTAGAGTACAAACTGAGATACGAAAGGCTGACGGTCACCCCCGGGCTCCGGTACGAAAACATAACGCTTGAGGAAAAGGATTATGGTAAAAACGACCCTGCCCGTACCGGAGAGGATTTATCGATAGAAAA
>JBFIJS010000035.1:0-13897 GCA_041600595.1 Saprospiraceae bacterium
AAATTCAGACGCCGGGTGTGCGATTTTCCACCTTTGAAAATTAAATTTTCCAAAGATCAGCTGGAAGCCGCCGGTCTTTCCAAGCACAACGATTTAAAACTCGTGACCCACTGTATGGAAGATGAGCCATACAACGAAAATCTTCTGCTGAGAGAATACCTGGCCTACAAGCTTTTCAACGAACTGTCCCCGAACAGTTTCCGTACCCAATTGGTCCGGATCACTTATCAGGACTCTGCCGATAAGAACAACAAACAAGTTCAATATGGCTTTTTGATTGAAGATGTGGATGAATTGGCAGAAAGAATGGGCGGTTTGGAGTGCGACGATTGTTTCGGTATTTCTCCTGAACAGGTTAATTCCTCACAGGAAAATGTAGTGGCTCTTTTCCAATACATGATCGGCAATGTTGACTGGAACCTCGAAATGAACCGCAACCTCAAGCTGATCAGAATGAAAGATGGTACACATATCGCCGTTCCGTATGACTTTGACTACTCCGTTTTTGTGGGCGCTCCTTATCTGCGGCCCAACAGCGACCTGAACCAAACGATTGCGATGGAACGCATCTTCCTGGGAACCGCACAAGGTGTCGACAATCTGACCGGAACGATCTCTTATTTTAAAACCAAGAGAAAAGCACTACTGGAAATTATCCGGGATTTCGACTTTCTGAGCAAGCAGGAAAGGTTTGAGATAGAGCTGTATATCGACAGTTTTTTTGACCAGGTGGAGAGCAGACAATTCGCCGATCAAATGATATTTGGAAAAAAAGATCTGGGATTCAGGTAGTTTTCATTGATCCGTGGCACAGTTTTTAAACAGGTTATGTTAACGGAGCAAATGACGGCAAGACTGCATAAATTCCTTTTTATGCACCATCTGGCAACCTTTATCCGCATTGTGTAGTCTTTACACTAAATAGGTGCAAATCGAGATTAATTGGAGAAAAACAGCACCTGCCAAGACTAACACCAAATAAAAAGTTTTTTCATACTAATTCAATTTTGATAGGGCGTCCTTCCTGAAGGCGCCCATTTTTTTTCCCCAAACCGCAGGAAGCGCAAAACCATCCAACCACATTTCTCTTTTCTTCCCTATTTTTGCGCCCAAATCCAATCCATGCAGCTGCTGATTAAGAATGCTATTCTCATTGATCCCGCCTCTAAATTTCATGGCGAAAAAATCAATATTCTGATAAAAAAAGGTCAGATCGAAAAGATCGGGAAGCGCCTTACTTCCGAAAAAGCCAAAGTCCTCAATGCCGATGGTGCCTGTCTGTCCGTTGGCTGGCTCGATATCGGAGCCCTCGTTGGCGACCCCGGGCATGAGCATCGGGAAGACTTCCAGACGCTCGAAAAGGCGGCCTTGCACGGCGGCTATTCGGCTGTAGCGTGTTTGCCAAATACCTCTCCGGCCATTCACTCCAAATCGGAAGTCCTGTATATAAAAGGCAGGGCAAAATCGAGCCTGGTAAATTTTCTGCCCATAGGCGCCGTTTCCGACCATTGTGCCGGAAAGGACATCACCGAAATGTACGATATGCGAAAAGCGGGAGCAGTCGCTTTTTCCGATGGCAAAAAACCAATTCAGGACAGTGGCCTGATGATGCGGGCACTACAATATGTTCAACCCTTCGATGGCGTGATCATCAACCAGCCCCTGGACAATAATGTCGCACAGGGCGGCCAATTACACGAGGGCAAAGTCAGTACATCTCTCGGTTTGCGGGGTATTCCGTCCATGGCGGAAGAACTGATCGTCCAGCGCGATATTTACCTTTCGGAATACACCGATTCCAAACTTCATTTACTGAATATTTCCACGGCCGAATCCGTGCGGCTGGTAAGACTGGCCAAGAAGAAAGGACTGAAAGTGACGGCCTCGGTAGCGGCCCTCAACCTGGCGTTCACCGATCAGGAGTTAAACGATTTTGACTCCAACTTTAAAGTCCTGCCACCATTGCGGAGTGAAAAAGACCGCAAAGCACTGATCGAAGGGTTAAAAGACGGAACGATCGACTGTATCACCTCCAATCATACGCCACTCGAGGCTGAGCTGAAAAGTCTGGAGTTCTTATATGCCGATTTCGGTGCTATTGGCCTGCAAACCGCCTTTTCTACCGTTTGCCGGGCCATGGATAATGAACAGCTTCCAACATTTATCGCCGAAAAAATGGCTTACGGCCCCCGGCGGGTTTTGGGCCTGACTATTCCCGAAGTCTCAGTTGGCAGCCGGGCCGAATTCACCCTTTACGATCCCAGCGGGAAATGGTCGTTGGAGCCGGAGAAAATCCAATCCAAATCGAAAAACTCTCCGCTCATTCACCAGACGATGCAGGGAAAAGTGGTAGCGGTTGTCGTCGGGAACAAATTTTTCCAACCGGCTTTTTAATTTATCGGAAGCTGTTTTTGCATTTAATCCGCTTCCCTACCTTACCCCTTCTGACAGGCGTTTTACAAACATTAATCAACCTTGTCTGCCGGACCTTTCGGTGGAATAATTAATTTATTAATCGAAAATTTCGTGGATTTACCATCAAAGTTGCTCAAATTGCCGGGCGTCTGGATGGAAAACCTTTTAGTCAATATTCCATCTGACATTACCCCCGAGTTTCGGGTTTCCACTCATCTTTCACTTTTAAACTAAATGATCATGACAACTTTAGACAACCCTTCCAACATCCCAACCATCAGTGAAGTCCCCATGAGGCCGACAGCCTTGAAGTACGGCGGTATCGGCGGGCTGATTACCGTCGTTTTAGGACTGATTTTTTACCTGACCGGAATGTCCGACCCGGCCGATCAGGGTTCTACTGGAAACACAGTAGCCAATATTCTCAATTACGCTGTATTGATCGGCGCCATCATCATGGCCATCAAATACCACAAGGAAAATGAGCTTGGTGGTTATCTGACCCTGGGCCGTTCCATCGGGCTGGGCACTCTGACGGGCCTCGTCCTTGGGGTTATCGGCGCCATTTGGACGGTTTTATTTTTTACCGTCATTGACCCCGGCATGCTGGAAACCATCCGGGAGGTAGCCTACGAGCAAGCCATTCAGAACGGTGCTCCGGAAGACCAGATGGAGCAGATGGAGGGAATGATGAATTTTTTCACGAGCCCTACTTTTTTTGCCGTTTTCATGATACTCGGCGGCCTGCTGATTGGCCTGGTCACCGGACTGATCGCAGGAGCGGTTATGAAGAATGATCCGCCTGCTTTGGCCTGAGAAAAGTACAGACATGATAACCGGGGCAGGAATGCCGTCCTTTGGGTCGTATTTCCGGTGTGCCTCGCAAGGAATTTAAAGGGGTGGTGTGGCAACACACTGCCCCTTTTTTATTGCCCGGTAAATTGTGTTTGATATTAAAAATTGCAAAATCCAGAAGGAGCCATTTTTCGAAGAATGAACTACATGAAAATTTACCTGGCGGACTTGGAAGTTTGATGTCGGCAAAATGTAGTGCATCCTGTAACTTTGACTTTTTTTTAAAAAGTTGATTTTGAAAAGGTTTGGAAGTATTCAAACCTATTCTGCACCGGCATGAACTCAAAACAAGGGATTTGTGATACAGCAACACCTTTGACCACTTCCTTTTGGGTTTATCTTTAGCCATAAAGAACAACCTTATGCAACAAACACCTATCAAATACGGTATCATAACGGGCGCAGCCATGACGCTGTACCTGTTGTTATTTTACAGCATGGATAAAGCACAGGTACTCAATCCACTGGTTTTTTGGAGTGCGTTGCTTTTTCCCATGGTTGGCATGGTCGTCGCTACCCGAAAAGTAAAGGAGGCACAAGGCGGCGAGATCGATAAACAAGGAGCCATCAGGGCTTCTTTTTTAACCTGGTTAATTGCGATGGCCATCCTGATGGCTTTCATTTTTATCCTGTTCAACTTTATTGACAACAGCCTGATTGACTTGCAGAAAGCTCAGTTTGAGGCCGCAACCGGTGAAACCGTTAATCGGGAGGACATAAAGATGACGCTGGGCTCCGTCATTTTCCGTTGGGCAGTGATGTTGCTGCCGGGGTTTTTACTGGCCTATGGAGTGGCTTCTTTTTTGAAAAGCAAATGACACCCATGCCTTTGGGCCGATAGCCCCAGGCTGCCAATATAATTTTTCAACCACGAAAGAATAACACGTAATCATCAACTACCCGCCATCAAAATGGATATAAGCGTTGTCATACCTTTATTCAACGAAGAAGAAAGCCTCCCCGAACTGGAAGCCTGGATAGTCCGCGTTATGAGTGAGAACAAATTCACTTACGAAATCATCATGGTGGATGATGGCAGCAAAGACCGTTCGTGGCAGGTGGTGGAACAGTTGAGGGAAAAAAATCCGAATGTAAAAGGAATAAAATTCCAACGGAACTACGGCAAGTCCGCCGCTATGTTCGTTGGTTTTGAAGCCGCACAGGGGGAGGTGGTCATTACGATGGATGCCGACCTGCAGGATAGCCCCGACGAGATTCCCGAACTGTACCGAATGATCAAAGAGGACGGCTTCGACCTCGTTTCCGGATGGAAAAAAAAGCGGCACGACCCACTTTCCAAACGCATCCCTTCCAAGCTATACAATGCCACGACCCGCTACATCAGCGGAATCAAGCTCAACGACTTCAACTGCGGTCTGAAGGCTTACCGCCTACCCGTTGTCAAGAGTATCGAAGTGTTTGGAGATATGCACCGTTACACGCCCCTGCTCGCCAAATGGTCGGGGTTCCGCAATATAGGCGAGAAGGTGGTAGAGCACCGGGCCCGCAAATACGGCTACTCCAAATTCGGCCTGAGCCGGTTAATCACCGGGTTTCTCGACCTGCTGTCCGTAACTTTTGTAGGAAAATTTGGCAAAAAACCCATGCATTTCATGGGCACGCTGGGCACGTTGTCTTTCCTGGCGGGTTTTGCGATCCTGGTGTATTTGAGTTACGAAAAACTGGTGTCCAAAGAATATGGTATCGCCGACCGGCCGCTGTTTTACTTCGGCATTTTGATGCTCATCATCGGTACCCAATTGTTTGTGACCGGTTTTTTAGCCGAATTGTTGGTGAGAAATTCCAGTACAAGAAACCGCTACGTAGTCGAAAAGCGACTCAATACGGAGCCCAAAACCACCGATTGAAACGCAGGCCCTGTTTTCCAAAATCATTTTCTATAAATAAAACATACCGGTAAGCGCCCGGAACTCATCGGTCCAGTTATTGGCCCCTTCGAACTGAATGACCAGTTCACTTTTTTCCATACCCTTTTCTTCCCTTTCAAACTGTAGCAGCAACCGCTCGACCGGCCTGTCGTGCAGCGGCTTTACGGCGGTCATTTTGGTACAAAAAAGCCCGTAAGTACTGGCCATTTCCTGAAAACGAAGCCCTTCCATATTGGGCAACACGGCACAAAATTTTCCCTTTGCGGCCAACAGGGAACGGACGGAGGTCAGTAAATCGCCGTGCGGCAATTTGATGGTATGCCGGACAGAGGTCTTATCCTGACTTTGGGTAAATGTGCCACCGGAGAAAAAAGGAGGATTGCTGACAATGAGATCGTATTGCCGGCGGGTCATTTTCGCATATTCCTGGATGGAAGCCCGGATGGCCTGCAGCCGATCGGCCCAGGGCGATTGCGCCATATTGACGGCTGCCTGGGCACACGCTGCCTCGTCGATTTCCACCGCATGAATCTGCGCATCCTGGGCCCGTTGGGCCAGCATGATGGCGATCAGCCCGGTGCCTGCCCCGATGTCCAGCATGGTCGATGCACCTTCTACATCGGCCCAGGCTCCCAGAAGGATGCCGTCGGTACCGACCTTCATGGCACATTTATCTTGTTCTATGGAAAATTGTTTGAATTGAAAAGGTTGTGGTTCGCTCATCTGTATTGGCTGTGGATTGGTGGCCGTGGTGGGGCAACAATAGAACTAACAGCAACCCACCGGTGTAAATGCCTGCATAGTTACAAACCAGGTCCATTATTTCAAAATTGCGGGCCGGAATGAAGAGCTGGGTACATTCTTCCAGGGTCATAAAAAGGGCTACTAAAAAACTACCCAGCAACCATCGCCGGCGTCCCAGTTGCAGCAGTCGGTTGTTCAGTGCACCGTTCAGCAGAAAGGAAAAAAGGGCCATCAGCAGGAAATGGACAACTTTATCCGCAAAAGGTATCTGACCGAGAATCTGGGTGAGAATTTTCCCAAAACCGGTTTGAAAAGATATATTGTAAATGACCGCTAACAGGGACAGAAAGAAAACAATGGTAAGGCTCCGGAAAGGCATGGATCTTCTTTTTTAACTATTTCACCGGAAACCTCTCAAATATTTAACCAAAAAAAATTACCCCATCTTGCCAACCTCGATCATACTGTCTTCGACCTGATGAACCATTTCAATAAACCTGGGATCGCGCTTCATGTCCCGGCCGCGGACGAGCGGAAGGTCTATTTCCAGGTGTTTCACAAAAAGGGAAGGCTGACTTTTCATGATGTAAATATCATCGCCCAGGTAAACCGCCTCCGAAATATCGTGGGTTACAAAGATGACCGTCGGGTGAAACTCCGTCCATAGTTCGGAGAGCAAATCCTGCATCTGCATCCGGGTATTGATGTCCAGGGCGCCAAAAGGCTCATCCATCAACAGTATTTCCGGATTGGCGACCATGCTGCGGGCGATGGCCACTCTCTGCAACTGTCCGCCGGAGAGGGTTGGGTATTGTGCGTACTTCTGCTCGTGACCTGCCAGCCCCACCTTTTTGATAATGTCCATGGCTTGTTCCACTCGATCCTTTTTGGCAACCCCTTTATACTGCAGCGCCAGGGCGACGTTGTCCAGCACGGTCAGCCAGGGAAGTGAAGAGTAGCGCTGAAACACCATACTGACCCGGGGCGCCTCTTCCATCGGCTTCCCGTGGACGAGGACCTGGCCTTCCGTCGGCTTTTGCAATCCGGCAACGTAGCGGAGAATAGTTGACTTACCACAACCCGACATACCCAGAATGACGACAAATTCTCCCTGGGCCGGCTTGTCCGGAATGGTCAGGTTGGCATTTTTGATGATCCAGTTTTCGCCGCCGTCGTAACTCTGGCCAACGTTTTTCAATTCTATGATTGGTGGAAGGTTTTCCATTCGAATATTTTTCTTAATGGTTTAGGATTGGTTTCGGAGAGCTGTCTGCACCTTGAATTCTCCGTAAAGAATAAAGACGATGGCAGCAATCGCAACAATCATGGCCAACGTAGTGATGTCCGTCCCGGGCAAAAACGTCGGTGCCAGGGCGGCAAAGGAGAAGATGCCCAGCAGCATCCAGATTCCGTACCGGACTTCGGTATTTCCCGGAAGGATGGTTTTGTAAAAACGGAACGGGAACAGCCGTTTACTGATATAAACAAACAGCCGGTCCTGCAAAAAACCGATCAGAATAATCAGCAGAATAATGGCAAACATATCCGGCATTTGCAACAGCCTCCTCTTAATGTGAATGAGTGCTCCGAGACCGCCATCCTTGTTGATATACTCGGTGATAATGATGTAGGTCCAGGAGACCGCAGTCAGCACCCGGATATCGTCGATCAGCTTGCTCATGACCGAAGGAATATACACCGATTTAACCGTTTGCCAGTTGGTGGCTCCGAGGGTGAAGGTGGTCTGTAAATAAACGTCCTGCACCTCATCGATCCGCTGAACAACCGCCGGCAACAGAAATACAATGATCCCGAAGGCCAGGAAGGCTACTTTCATTTCATCATAAATACCAAACCAAATGATAAAAACACCGATCAAAGCCGTAATCGGCACGAATCGCATGGCCTCGATGGGTTTGCTGAACAGTCCCCTGAACAATGGGATCAGCCCTACCGCAAAACCAATGGGCACACAAAGTAAAACTGCCCAAAAATAACCTTGCAAAGTCAGCCAGATGGACTTGGCAGCATTGCCGGGAAGGTCGTCTTTAGCCATGAGCCGGCCGTAGCTTTTGACAACCTCGGTGGGTAAAGGAATGGATGGATACACTTTCCGGAAGGAAGTGGCATTGGCGACCTTGATCGAATCGGCCAGCAGAATGGAGTCAATGATGGCCGCATTTTTCAGGGAATCCTGACCAAGTGTGGAGGGCAGCTCCCGGCTGATGTCTACGTCGGGTACCCGTTCTGACTTGATTTCGGCCAAAGCCCACCAAACCAGGATCAGGAACACCCCTCCGGCGATGCCTAAAAAAAGCGATTGGGAATTGGAAAGTTTGCCTCTTAGTTCAAACATGGGTCAAATGAATTTTTGAGGCTAAGATAGATCGGTAGCGGGTGAATGATGTACCCCGGCTCTATCTTTTCTTGATGGCCGGTCCTTTTTTTCTACCAATGGCAACCGGGAGTGGATACAAACGACTGTCATCGTACTGCCAGCCGTCGTTTTCCCGGTTTTCCAGTGTCATCGGGTCAGGGTGACGCTGCCCGTGCGTATTTCCCGGCGGTCATCTACATATTCCAATTCCAGCACGTACAAATAAACGCCGGGCTGCTCGGCGCGGCCTTTGCGGTAACCATCCCAGCCGAGTTGGTCCTGATTGGGCGGCAAATTTACTTTTGAAAATAGTAGCTCCCCCCAACGGTTATAGATTTGAAAACGCAGGATCTGCCGGACTGAGGCATCGGCATACACGGTAAAAAAGTCATTCACATTGTCATTGTTGGGAGAAAAGATATTGGGAATGAAGACGCTCGACCCCTGCTCTAAAATCACCTGCATCTGATCCCTGGCCTCACAACCCATACTGTCCTGCAGCACAATACTGAAGGTGGTGGACGACAGAGGTTGTACCCAGGGCAGGAGGCAGTCCGTACAGGACAAAAGCTCGGGCAGATTCCATTCGAAAGAGAACGTTCCGGGCAATAAATTAGTCAATGCCTGTAATTGCAGGCTGTCGCCAAAAGTTATTTCCCGGTCGGGGCCCAGTTCTACCAGAACCTCCTGCGGCTGTTCAATATAAAAGGCGGTATCATAGGTACAACCGTTGGTATCTATGATTTCCAATGTATAGGTGCCCGGCGACATACCGGTAAAAAAGGCAACATCCAGGGTGTCCCCATCATTGAGGCGGTACAGATAGGGAGGAGAGCCGCCGACAACTTCTTCGATAAAAAACTCGGCGTCATTGGTTCCAAAGCATGTAATGGGCGAAAAAGAGGAAATGGCGGTTTCAATGCCAGGCACTACATCGATCTTGATGGAGTCGATCGCTTCACAGCCATCGGGGTGCTGGATGACCAGTTTTAGATCTACGCTTTCGTTTGGCAGAAATTCGCGCACCGGGTTGGACTCCCCGTCGCTCCATAGGTAGCTGCATTGAAAACATGAGTCCACTGTGGCATCGATCACGACGGCACCATCATTGCAAAAAGAAGTAAAATCTTCGAGGCCGGGGGCTTGGATAGAGCAGCCGGTCTTCACGATCCACATATCATTCCAACCACCCCTGCTATCCTCCGATTTGAAAGGTTCAAACTGATTGGAGCTGGAATTGCCCCCAAATACAAAACCATCGTCATGGGCTTTTACGATTTTGTTGCTGGTATCGTCACCGAGGCCACCGACCGCAGCGTCCCAAAGTTTGTTGCCATCAGGGTCGAGGTACAGGACCCAGACATCTTTACCACCGATGATGGGAGCATATTTATTCCCCGCCCCGGAAGAGGTATCAGGCGAAGCACTGTGACTGACCACCATGAAATTGCCGAGCCCCGTCCGTACGGCGGAATAGCCCAAATCTGCGGCATTTCCCCCATACGTTTTTTGCCATTCCACTTGGGCAGATGTACCGTTATCGATTATTTTCACGATAAATACATCCTCACTGCCGTACCAGGGTTCGGTCTTGTTGCCGATCCCGTTTTCCGAGGCAGCCTGGGAATCCGAAAATCCGACTACCACAATATCACCTTCGGGCGTGATGATCAAATCATTGGGCACATCCTGCCGGTCTCCGCCGATATTCATTTCCCACAGGATATTGGCCTGCGGATCAATTTTTAAAATCCAGAAATCATTGAGGCCGTAATTCGGCGTCGTTTTTTCTCCCAACTCACCGGCAATAGATTCGGGCGAAGTGGACCAACCGGAAAGGATGAAATTACCATCAGGCAACATCTTGGCATCGTTCAGGATATCCCGCCCCGATCCGCCGATCGTCCAGTCCTCCTGGTAGTTCAGGTTGAAATCAGTCTTGACGATCCAGAAATCTTCTTCTCCGCGGGAGTCACCGGTTTTTTCACCCCAGGTATTAATGTTGTTGTCGGAATCAGAATAACCAAACAGCATATAACCATCATCCACCGGAATGACCACTCTCAAAACATCTTTGCCGGGCCCGCCAAATGTCCAGTCCCGTTCAAAATTTCCATTTCGGTCAATTTTCAACAACCAGTAATCAAAATCACCCCGGTTAAACTGCTGGTGTTCCGTCCCCGGATCATTTCCGGAAAGGGATTCCCCTCCCAGGATGAATCCGCCATCTACAGTTTCGTGTGCAGACCACAACCGGTCTTGCTTGTAACCGCCATACCTGCCATCCCACTGTACCTGCCCCAGGCTATCCAGTTTCACCAGCCAAACATCACCTGTCAGCTCAGGAAAAACGGCAGTATCCCGGCTGGTGTGGGTCACTTCCGTACCGGGCGCGGGGCCCACCGAAGTAGTAAGCCCGCCGGCGAGATAACCGCCATCGGAGGTAGTAATTAAAGTATTTAATTCTTCCCAGCCATTGCCACCGGCCGTTTTATCCCATTCAACAGTGACCTGGGCATAAGCGGGCAGCGAGAGAAGCAGCACTGCCATAAACAGCTGAGATCTTTGGAAAAGAATGTGGAGTAAGTGAAGGTTCATAGATCATCAAGACAGCAACTTGTCAGGGGCCGACATTACTGCCGCAGTTTGTTTTGGTTAAATAGTTGGCCGAAAAACACACACAGGAAACAGCTTTAGGTGGGGGAAGTCTTCATCTTCTATAAAAAAATGAAACTTTCGATACAGATTATAAAGGTATAACCTTTTCATTAGTCGTCAAAACGAAAGGAGGAGTAATACAACATTTTTATTTTACAAAAATAACTGTCAACACTTTGTTGTTAGCCTGCGGGTTTCAACAACACCTCTTTACTGCCGGCCAGGGCCATTACCATTGTCAGTCACTGGCAAAAGGCGAAAATTTAAAATTTACCATTCGAAACGACTTACATCAGACGGGTCATTATCGCTTCTTTCTTTAGGTAATAGGGTACTGTTCATTAAATTCATTCTCTGATCACCGTGGCGGTTCATCTCGTATCAATAAATGCTGACCAGCAACCTGACCGGGCTTGCTATGCCGTTCTTTTCCGACTTCCGCATTATTAATTGACCGAAGTGAGCAGGTGGTTGCAGGAAAGATGAACGCTTCTATTTTTATTCTAAAAAAAAATCAAAACTATTATGTTATTTATCTTCTTTAAGGTTTCTTTGTAAATCGAAAGCCAGTATTTATTAAAAATTTCCTGCATTCTTAACCAGTTTTTTTTCCAATCAATAAGCATAATCTTAACCGCTTTGACCTGATCCGAACGCGCCTGCGATTGAGTTTGGCGTCCGCTCAACTCGGGTAACCAATTGTACCTATAGTCTACAAAAAAGAAAATTCAACCAGATGTCCCCCATTCTGGCTTAATTCACTTGCAGTTTTTTAACTAAAAATTTTTACTATGAACGTTCATTTTCACACCTTAAAGAAGTATGCCCGGCTGGCATCCGTACTCATTTGTATGGTTGCCTTCAATGGTTATATTTTTTCTCAAGATTGTTGTGACCAGGGCGACAAGCCTAATTCGCTCACCATGGTTTACACGGGTGAAAGTTGCTCTGCAACCAACACCACACAACAGACCGATAAGTATGATTGCGACGATTTTAATGGCGGGCCAGGCGGATCCGCTGTTTACATTATCGTCAGCGAAAACCCGGATGGCGGGGGCAAGATCTACTTCTCCGGCAACGTTGACCTCAACGGCACCTTCACCGCCGCTGCAGCCAATGCAAACTCGGACGATTTCAAATCGAAGACGTACTTCAACATTTACAGCAGCCAGGGAGGCACCCTTTTGCAAAGGGTAAACTACCACACCTCCTGCTCCGCTCCGGTGGTGGCAGGTGAGCAGGTAGGCAGTATGTTTTTGTTGTCGGCCACCTTCAAAGACGGATTCAACTGTGGCCCCGCCACACCACCCGGCCCGCCGGAAGAATGCCCGGTGCCCGTGATTACCCTCAACAGTAGCCAGGGAACCAATAATGCGACTGTTTGTAAGGACGAGGCTATCAGCTTTGTAACTGACGAGCCGGATTGCAGCGAAGTGACCCTTACCTGGAATTTTGGCGCTGGCGCAAATCCGCAGACTGCCACGGGAAAAGGTCCGCACCTGGTAACTTACAGCGGCCCCGGTACTGCTACTGTCACCCTGACCGCCGATAACGACTGCGACGGTGGTGTCGGCACGACGGTTTGTCCGCCACCACCACCGCCGCCTATCGGCTCCAACTGTTGCGATGCTATTGGTGGCAAACCAAAAATCCTGACGGTGAAATACACCGGTGCCAGTTGTACAGAAACGAATACTTCCCAACAGACTGACAAGTATGACTGTGACAACTTCAACGGCGGACCAAACAACGATCCGGACGTTTATATCAAGGTTACCGAAAATAGTGATGGCAGTGGAAAACAGTATTTTGCCGGTAACGTAGCGATCAACACTACCTTTAGTCCGAGCGCTGGCAATGTTGGTGATGACGAATTCAAATCAAAAGTATTTTTCAATATCTACAGCAGCCAGGGAGGCACGTTATTGCAAAGAATCAACATGCATACTTCCTGCTCCGCGCCAATAGTTCCCGGCGAAAATATTGGCAGCATCCTGCTGGAAAGCGCCGAGTGGAAAGATGGCAGTTTCTGCGACGTCAGTGGCGGCGGTGGCTCCAGCGGCTCCGGCGGTGCCGATTGCTGCGACAGCAACAGTGGCAAACCTAAGAAACTGGTGCTCGAATACACCGGTGAGGGATGCTCCGCAACCAACACCTCGCAACAGACCGATAAATATGACTGTGACAACTTCAACGGCGGGCCAAACAACGACCCGGACGTTTATATCACGGTTACCGAAAATAGTGATGGCAGTGGAAAACAGTATTTTGCCGGCAATGTAGCTCTCAACGAAACTTTTACACCCGATGCCGGCAATGCTGGCGATGATGAATTCAAATCAAAATTCTTTATTCGGGTCTTTAGCAGCCAGGGTGGAGCATTGCTCCAACTCATCAACATGCATACCTCCTGCTCCGCACCTTTGGTGCCGGGTGATCAAATTGGTAGTGCTCTGTTAATCAGTGCCGAATGGAAAAACGGAAACACCTGTGGTCCCGTTACTCCTCCCGGCCCCAATTGCCTCGACTGTGAGGAAACGGTATCTCTGCCTATTACTATTATCGACTGTGTCTGTATTGGACAGGGCGGAGACTCCGATGGTGACGGTGTTTGCGACAACGACGATTGTGTTCCTCTCGACCCGAACCTGCCAACCACACCCGGAACGGCTTGCGACGACGGCAACCCGAACACCGTCAACGATGTCATCCAGGCGGATGGCTGTAGCTGTGCCGGTACCTTCGATCCGTGTGTCGCCAACGGCGGCGACTCCGACGGCGATGGCGTTTGTGATAACCAGGACTGCGCACCTTTCAACCCGAACCTGCCGACTACACCCGGAACGGCTTGCGACGACGGCAACCCGAATACCGTCAACGATGTCATCCAGGCGGATGGCTGTAGCTGTGCCGGTACCTTCGATCCGTGTGTCGCCAACGGCGGCGACTCCGACGG
>JBFIJS010000036.1:0-13646 GCA_041600595.1 Saprospiraceae bacterium
ATCAACGTCCGGTTCGATGGCGCTCCAGATCGCTTCGACATCCACCTCCGAACGGTGGCCCGATATATCGTTTTTGATTTTATTTTCGAACAATGGCCACTTCATAACGATACGTTTTTTTTTGTTGAATTATTTTTTCCTGTAGCAGCTTCCTGGCCCGTGTCAGCTGGGAGCGGGAAGTGCTTTCCGAGATGTCCAACAGCCCGGCGATTTCCTGATGGGTGAAACCCTCGATTACCGACAAATTGAAGATGGTGCGAAACCCTTCGGGCAGTTCTTTCAGTAAAGCCATGATCTCTTCCGCACCCAGTTGACTGTAAATGGCCGGTTCCATAGAATCGATGTCGGGCATTTCGGCAGGTTGCAGTTCGTGCTGAAAACTGCTTTTTTCTATCCACTGTAAGGATCTCCTCACTGCAATCCGCCGCATCCACGCTTCGAAAGAACCCGTTGGCTCAAACCGGTCAATGTTTTTAAAAATCCGGATCAACGTTTCCTGTAATACGTCTTGAGCCATTGCCTCGTCCCTGGCATAGCGCAGGCAGACCGACATCAACATGCCCGAATATCTTTTTACCAAAAGAAATTGGGCCTGTTTAATGCCTTTCTGGCAATCTTGTATGAGTTTCTTTTCGGTCAGCAAAAGGATTGGTTTATGCGTTGGTCTGATTTGGTTGTTGTGAAAGTTTACAGGTGGCCAATTTTCTGGCCACCTGTAAATTTCGCCAAAATTTTATTGCCTTATGATGTTAAAAGAACCCGATACGGTCACGGTAGTGGCGGGTTGTATAAAGTTGTTATTCAGGGTGCCGCTGAAAGTACCAATGATCGGCTCTCCAACGTTGCCATATTCTGTGACAATAAAGCTGCTAAAAGATTGCCCTTGTCCGAGATCCCATTCGTTATTGGGATCATAGAAGATTTCGAGGAAGTTATTGTTACTGAAATCTCCGGTCGTACTTCCATCTATATTAAAGTATATGTTAGGGCTGCCATTTGGGTTGTTGCTGAAATGGCTAAAGGCAGTGCCGGTGCCTCCGGCATTTGTTGAGTCCGGATAAGCATAGGAAGGGGTGTAGATCGCCGTGACGATATCATTTCCATCGTCAACAGTGATCGTGATGTAGTTCTGCAGTTGGACGTCGCAGACACTCACCTGGCCTGCGTCATAGGTTCCGGCAGGAGAAAAAACGACAGGGTCGCTTTGCAGGGCGGCGTCTATATCCACTCCCCTTAGCGATACATCCGAACTGTTGGTGCAGGTGCTGAACGTAATACTAAAGGGGCTGCCATTCACATATTCGTATATAACCTGGTTGTCGAATTCAAGTGTAACCAGCCCGTTGGCGATTGTGACACCGTTGCAATCTACGAGTTCGCCGGTCACGGTGTTTTGGTTGAGTGTGGAGGCATTGATGGTGATCGTGCCGAGGTCTGTATCGTCCGCAAACGGGCCGATGTTTTGGCTGTATAGCAACTCATTGCAAGTACCATACACTTCCATGACCAGGTCCATGTTGGCGGGGATGAGGCCGGTAATGACGCCGTGGGGGAGTGTGTAACCTGTACCCGCTCCGGCTCCGGCGCCGGTGCCATTAGCCACCGTTATAACGACCCGGTAGTTAGGCAGCGGGTTGCCATTGCTGGAAACGAGTTTTGCCATAAATTCAATCAGCGGGAAAGGGTAGTCGCAGTTCCAGAAAGAAAAGTGAGAGACCTCTCCGACATAGGCGCCATTGACCAGGGTGGCGGCAAATTCTTCCTCTACCCACACACCGTGTTCTTCATTGTAAGACCATAACGGAATCTCTGCCGGGGCGTTGTTTTGCAGAGAAGCAGGTACGGGCATGCTCAATGTGGCGGTATTTCCTTCCGAAATGTTCAATGACTCACCGGCATCACTTTCCAGTTCGACGGCGATCATACCATAGGTGCCGAGGGCAACTTCCTGAGCGGTGCGATCGATGCCCTGCAGGTTGCCAGGCATTTGGTCGAAGGTGCGGATGTCGGATGGATCGAGCCAACGGGCAGCCACTTTGACTTCGCCGGTGTAGATGGTACCGTTTTCCTTTTTGATACTGTTTGGAGAAAAAACGATGGAAGCGCCGTCGGTGGTCTGTACGGTGCCGCCGGCTGCTGCATTGAAATTGTAATCAAAGGATTTGGTCAGCATCTCTACCTTAATCCGGTTGTTTTCATTTTCTACCGCTAAAAAGCGGCGTGAGCCATTGAAATAGCCTGGCTTTTGCACCAATACGACCGTGCCTTTTGCATTGAGTGGCACGTCGGTCAGAAAGAAGTGGCCATAGTCGTCGGTGGTAGTCGTGAGGTTGCCCACCTTGACATTGGCGTCGGTGACGGGATTGCCTGCTTCGTCAGCCACAAAGCCCGTTAAGGAACTGTTGACGAGCGCTGTCGTCGGGGTCCAGTTGACGATCGGTGGCTCGTATGGTATCTCGGTTATATTGACATCGTCTCTGTCTTTGCGACAGGCAGAGAGAGCGAGCAGGCAGAGCAGGCAGAATATTCCTATTTTTTTCATTGTTAAAAGGTTTTGGTTGTGGCGCTTCCGAATTCTTTCGGAATGGCCAGTAGCTTTTCTTGTTTAAAAATTATTTTAAAAGCATTTTATTCAGATCTGATTGCTTCGTACACCTATTAAATCGGAGTGACCGGGAATTCGCTGCATGCGGTGATCACTTTTTTTTCAATGAAGGAAATATGGCTGGTTGAATTACGACCCGGCAACAGGCGGGGAAAGCGGTCGCCGGCCCGGCATCGGATGTTGGGCGGTTGGAAATATGTTCAGTACCGGCGTCAGGTTATATCCATTACCACTGGCCAGTTTATCCCAGCACTTCTTCCAGGATTTCAAACGAGTGGATGGTTGGGAAATGCTCAATATGCAACCGGTAAAAATTGATCAGAGACCGGAGCAATGCCTTTCGGTCTTCCCGCTTGAATGGGACAAGGTGGCACTGTTCTTTGGATAAGTGGAGTAACTGGCTGAATTTGGCACTCAGCGCATCGTTTAGCCAGTGCGGGTGGGGAGGCGCAGCAGAGACAAACCTTCCTTCCTGCAAATCAAAAAAAGGTGTGTCGGCAGAGTAGCTGTCGCCCGGCAGAAAGCCGAGAAACTCCGTCAGGTTGATCATGAAATGGAGGTGCAGGTTGGCAAAAGGAGTAGTCGTTTCATCCAAAAACATAAAGTTGTGGAGGAGAAACTCAAATAAATCCTTTTGTGGTTCTTCACCCGAAATGGTCTTTTGGGCAATTTCGATCATGAAAGTACCTACCGCCCCTTTAACCACTTCAAAGGGAATAGAATGGTACACATGGTAAGGTTTGATCTCTTTTAGCCGCGTCAGGTCGCGGCCTTCCCGGTGGTACGCCACGATATCTACCAGGCTCATGATCTGTAAAATTCCTGCACTGACCCTGGCTTTTTTGGATCGTACCCCGCTGATAATGTAGGATCGCAGTCCTTTCTCCTCGGTATAAATGTCGGAGATCATACTCGTCTCAGAGTACTTTTTAGTTTTAAGGACAATGCCACGTGTTTTGATGAGCATAGATGGTGTTGGTTTGGGACGGTGTCAGTGATAGCGTTGAAGGTAGCATTTCAGAACGTAGTTTGCAAGATCGGTTCTTCGACCAGAATGCTAAATATGGTTTGCTGCTTTCATGTCCTCGTTCAATCTTTTGTAGTCAATTTTCCCCTGATTTGCTTTTAAGTGGCCCACCACAACGAGCGCTTTTTTCAGCCTGGTTTCCGGGCGCTTCGGTTTGCCGACAATGTAGAGGAGGGAGCGTTGTTTGCCGGGTGATAAGGCATGGAAAAGCTGATCTCCAATGGGGTCCTGAAGCAGGAGTTCCTCCATTTCCTCCGGCATCGGCAGGCCATACTTACTATCGTCTTTTTCCAGAGAAACGCTGATCGGGGAGCCCGGTTGCAGGCGGAGTGTTTCCCGCAGTTCTTTGTTGATGTTGATAAAATAATAACCCTCGCCGGAAGGCATCAAGGCGCAGGGGAAAGGTGCTGTCCCGTTCAGGCTGCATCGGACCCGCTTGTTGTCAAGCGAGAGGAAGTGCTCTGAAACTTGTTCCGGTACTTTAATGTGAAAGCCCCAAAGTGGAGAATCGAACTTGGAAAGCGTAGTCGTAAACTGCATAGCGGGTTTGTTTTCATCAAAGTTAGGAAAAGCACGAGAGGATAGAGTAAAAAAATATTGACCATCAATAATCCGGAAAAAAACCAGGTAAAGTATCGGTTCAGGTGAGGTTTCGAAAGCCCTGATTTTGAGGGGTTTTTAGAAGCGGGTGGATTGGAATAATATTTCTAAATAAGTTAAAATGGTAAAATAATAGTTGAAAATTTTGTTAAAACCAGAATTATAACGTAAAATTGTATCGTTAACCGAAATTAAAAAACAGTTGCGAAAGCGGCAGTTTTCCTTTGTTCATTGAATGTTTTTTGTTCAAAAGTCTTTCCACCCCCTTGCAGGAAAAACAGTAGGGATTCCTAACTCCTATCCTACCACAGGTCGTTGACCTGGCCTTTTTCCCTTTCACTGTTTTTCTTTAAAAATGTTCCTGAACATGCAAGGTTTTCCTTCTTTTTTAATGAACATTAAAAAAGGAAGACTGGCTAACAATAAAGGGCGGCAATTTTATAATATTATCCTCCTTTGTGGTTTTGCTGTCCATTGTTGGGGGGATTACAATTGTCAAATAACCGTTTGAAACAACTGTTTAAACTAAATTTTTTGCCTATGGATAGTCCGCCATACCACTAATCCGCAGAGCATGAAACATGAAACAAAAACTCTGCGGCACCACCGAACCGATGGTTCAGTTTGTTGAATACCCGTTTTAACTGGTGTTTGCTTGGAAGTGACAATCGCTGCTGTCAGACAACAACACAAAAAGTAATAAAAAATAGCGGGGCCGTTAATTGATGTTTTTTTCTAAAAAAGCAGACGGTCAAAGACAAATATGAATGATCGAAGAAAAAAAACCGCCGGATGTTCAAGTACGTCCGGCGGTTTTTTTGTTGCTGTCTGTCCTGCCCTGTAAAAATCTTGATGAGTACAAGAAGTATCATCAAAACACCGGACCCTTCAGTTTCGCATTTGATGAAGCACTACTTTAAATATCCGTTAAAACATATCAGTCATTTGGTTTTCGCTACTCTCAAACCGCCGACTTATTACTGCCGACTGCTTACTTTGCTCACCTTACATCTTTCCCATTATTTTTTCTGTCCCCCCCATATTGTGTACAAAAGCGGACATAGCACCGAATCTTTACAAAAGAGCCAGCTAAGCTTGTATAGTTTTGGCCCGGCTGCTTTTACGTTGACCGGTTAATACTTGTCGTCGTTGTCAGTCATGGAAAACTTTACCGTCTGGCAGGAAGAGGCCGGACATCAAATAACTTGAGATTTACAGTTCCAAAATTCAGGTGCAACCTCGGTTACAGCGTAGTGGCAAAGTCGAATTATTTGATGTTTTTTCCCGGATCTCGTTAACTTTTTAGCCCTTGGCTTGTCTATCCTTCCGACGTGAAGTCAAAGACTTTCGTTGTCTCATTTTTTACAAACCAATATTGTTGCTTATGAAAATCAAGAACATTTACAAATTATTTGCTTTGATGGTGCTTTTTGTCTCTCTCCAAAGCCGATCAAACGGGCCAGGCGGCACCGCTAATTTACAAGTCACGGGAGCGCCAGGCAGCGGGGGCAGTCAGGGGACTTGTGCGAATACGGGTTGTCACGTAGCCGGTTCATTCAGCCCTACTGCCTCGATAGAATTGCTGGATGGTTCTGAGGTCGTTACGGCCTACCAGCCAGGTAAAACTTACAATGTGAAAGTGTCGATTAATGCGGGCAACGGCAATCCCGCCAGGTACGGGTTTCAGGCTGTCGCCTTAAACGGAACGAACAATCAGTCTGGCACATGGGGCAATGTCGGAGTAGGAAGGCAAAAGGTCACATTGGGAGGCAGGGAATATGTAGAACACAGCAGCCCTTCCACCAGCAGTTCTTTTGAGTTGGAATGGGTGGCTCCCAACGCAGGTACGGGCAATGTCACTTTTTACTCGGCGGGGATCGCATCGAATAATAACGGCGGCACCAGTGGCGACGGTACGGCCAGGACTTCCCTCACGGTAGCAGAGGATAATGTCAGCAGTGTGATTGAGTCCGACGATCAATCGACTCTCCTGAAGGTGTGGCCGAATCCAGTTGCGGAAGTATTGAACCTGGAAGTTAATAACCTGAAAGCCGGTGAGCATCAGGTCAATATTTTTGATGTGGCAGGGAAAGTTGTTCATTCAGCAGCACTGCACTTTCAGTCAGGGGAGGAAGTTGCCCGTATTGAAGTGGCGCATTTGCAACCGGGCCTCTATATCGTTCAGCTCTACGGAGATAGCCCGCTGGGAGCCGTACAAATGCTGAAACAGTAAAAAAAAACTGGTTGGTTGGGCGATCACGGACGATGCCCAACCAACCAGTTATAGGTTTGATACTCTGTAATTTAAATTGTCTTTAATTTTTCTATCACGCAAGTGGGCCGGAGGATTCATATCGCTTTGAAGCATCAGACTGCTCGGCCCAATGGGATTATTAAGGGGGAAAACGTGGCCCTGCCACGTTTTCCCCCTTAATAATCCCTGGAGGCGCACGTTAGGGAACAATTGAAGCTGGAAATTCCCTGCGCCGCATTTCATAAACTAATTTGGATTACATATTATTTAATTTACCCGCACTATTCTCTTCGTTATACTATCCCCTTCGATATTTATTCTTACCAAATAAACACCCTCGGGCATATGGCCCAGATCGAGCTGGCATTTTCCTCCGGTTACAGTTACTGTTGATTGTTGGAGTACCGTTTGGCCGACTATGTCGTGAATCATCACCTCCATCGTCGTAATTGGCAGATCGATGAATTCAACGGTTAGCTCCCCGCTTGTCGGGTTGGGGAAAATGTTGATTTGAGCATCGAGACCGGGATCGTTGGTCGCAACGGTCGTCTGAATGGTGTAGGCGCTGGAAGATACGCAGCCATTGGCATCGGTCGCAAACAGCTGATAGGTGCCGGCGGGCAATCCATCCACATCTTCCATCGTGCCGACCACATTACCGTTGAGGTCCGTCCAGGCAAAAGTATATGGTAAAACCCCTCCGCTGACGGTTACATCTACCGAGCCATTGGCCATGTTATTGGTAGCGTTGATGATGTTTACCAGTGTCGTAATCAAATCGGCGGGTTCGCTGATTTCATAGCTTTCTTCCACCTCGCAGCCCGAGTCGTCGGTAATGGTCACCGTGTACGTGCCGGGGCCAAGGTCGGAGATGGATACAGAGGTGCTGTCATTGCTCCAAAGATAGGTGTAGCCAGGGGTTCCCCCGGAGGCATTGGTAGTGATACTGCCGTCATTTTCTCCGAAACAGGATACGTCGGCGATGGAGGCATTTGGGGCGATCTCCGGTGCAACGGTTACTTCAAAAGAGCAAACGGTGGTGTTGTTGCCCGCATCGGTTACTTCATAGGTCTGCACGGTGGTTTGTGTGGCCGGGAAGGTGGATCCGCTCGGCAGTCCACTGGTCTGTATGAGTGGCACATCCGTAGAACAATTGTCGATAACGGTGAGGTCGAAAAAGGCTACCGGGTCGCAGAACGGTAAGACCAGGTTGCCGGGGCAGCCATCGATGACCGGGGCGATATTGTCCGCAACGAACACCGTAGCTGTATCGGATGTCGTATTCCCGCCGACATCGGTGACCGTAAGAATGACCAGATTCTCACCCACCTGATTACAATCAAAACTGGTTGTATTCAACTCCATGGATGCAATACCACAGTTGTCGAAGCTGCCATTGTCAACCTCTGCAACGCTGATGCTGGCCATGCCGTTTGCATCCAGTTCGATCATGAGGATATCATTGATGACCGCAGTTGGGGGTTCTACATCGAGCGTGGAGTCGGTTTCTATCATCACCGTTAAAAAACTGGTGCAGCTGTTGGCGTCCGTAACGGACACCGTGTAGGCGCCTTCCGCTAAATTTTCCAAAGTAGCCGTCGTATCCCCGTTTTGCCATTCGTAGGTGTAACCGGGAGTGCCGCCGGTGGCCATGACGGTGGCAGTGCCGTTGTCGCTGCCACAGGCTGCAGGTGTCAGGTTCGTGAGTCCTAAGGTCAATGAATCAGGTTCGGTGATCTCAATCTGGCCGGATGCGGGGCAGTCGTTGATGTCCGTAACGGTTACGCCATAAGTGCCGGGCGACAAGTTTCCGATGGTGGCTGTTGTTTCATCATTTGACCAAACATAAGTGAAAGGAGCAGTGCCACCGGCCGGAAGGACAGAGGCTTGTCCGTCATCGAGCCCGTTACAGGAAATATTGTCGGTTTCTATCGAAATAGAAATACTACAATCGACGGATTCAACAGTGACGGTCTGCGTTTGCTGGCAGCCGTTGGCATCAATAACCGTGACGGTATAGTTGCCGGGAGCAAGGTCGGTAATAGTTGCAGTCGTATCGCCGGTACTCCAGGCGAACTGATAAGGGTTGGTGCCGCCGGTGGGGTTGGCGGTAGCCGTCCCGTCGTTTGTATTGGGAACCGTTTGGTCGGTGGCCGTTGCGTTGACGTTTAGGGCCGCAGGCCCCAAAATAGTGACGGAAGCGACGATTTCGCACTCGTTGGCATCCGTGGCGGTGACGGAATAGTTGCCTGGCGTCAGGTTGCTGATCGTCGGTGTCGTTTCATCATTTGACCAAATATAAGTCACGGGGTCGGTGGCGTCGGTCAGGATGACGGTAGCGGAGCCATCGGCGAACCCATTGCAGCTGACGTCCGTCTGTGCAATGCTGGCAGTAGCGAAGCATTGTATTTCATTGACCGTAACGGTTTGAACGGCTTCGCAGCCATTGTTGTCGGTCACCGTAACGGTGTAGTTTCCGGGAGCCAGGCCATCGATCGAAGAGGTGGTCAGGCCATTGCTCCACAGGTAGGTGTAGCCGGGGGTGCCACCGGAGGGGTTGGCCATCGCGTTGCCGTCATTCACGCCAGGGGCGGTTTGAGCATTCGCAGAGGCATTGGGCAGCAGGGCCGTTGGTTGGCTGATCGTGACAGAGGCCGTAGCCGTACAGTTTAGCCCGTCGGTGATCGTGACCACATAATTGCCCTCACTGAGGGTGTTTACCGTATTTTCAGTTGCGCCGGTCGACCACTCAAAGGTATAGTTTCCATTGCCGCCGCCACCGATGGCAGTTGCCGAACCGTTGTTTTCTCCAAAACAAAGAACATTGGTTTGGTCGCTGATAGCAGCGGTGACAGAGGGTGATTCGAGTACTTCGGCCTGGGCGGTTTGGGTGCAGCCGTTGCTGGTGTTTGTAACTGTCAGGGTGTAGATGCCCGGTGCATTGACCGTGGGGGTAAGGGTATTGGCTCCGTCGGTGATGTTCCCGTTGCTGGTCGTCCAGAGGTAGGTGAACTGTGGTCCAAAAGAGGAGCCGTTTCCGCTGACAAAAACGGAGGTATTGTTACAGGTAAGCAATTGGTTGGCATTGGCAACGGCCGTTGGCTGTACCACCGGGCTTACGGTTGCATTTGCAATCGTCTCGCAGCCATTTTCCCCTCTGACTGTCAGGGTGTAGGTGCCGGCAGTGGCTACGGTGGGATTTTGTTCGGTGGAGAAAAATGCATTGGGCCCGGTCCAGGTGTAAGTGACGTTGGGGGTGCTGGAATTTCCGGCCAGGGTCACGGTACTGGAAACACAGGAAAGGGATCCGCCAGTTGCGGTCACATCTGCCGGCGGGGCAGTGTCGGCGATGATTTCGATATCCTGTTCTTCGATGCAAATGACGTCATCGACGATGGTTGTCACTTCTATGGTGTAAATGCCGGGTGCATTCACGAACAAAATGGAGTCGGTGTCAAGCGTATCGCCGGCAGCATTTTTCCAGAGGAATGACGTTTCTCCGCCGGCCAGGGTCATGCTGGCATCGAGGAAAAGGCTCGGGTCGTTGCAGGTCAGGGTGTCTTCGCCGGTGACTTCAATTTCCAGAGGGACCGTAATGAGGTTCAGGGAAATGATACTATCACATCCGAACTGATTCGTGTACACTCTTTCGTAGATGCCTCCTTCACAAATTTCCTCCCCTTCAAACATAATGCAGCTTCCCTCACAAGCCAGTTCGGCCCGCACTTCCAGATCGGGAAATACCCCGTCGAGGGTCAGCAAAACGAGGCTGTCGCAGCCCTGAGCAGATTCAAAAGTCAGGGTATAAACGCCGGGGTCGAAAAATTCATCACCATTTTCCGCTACATAGGGCCCGGGGAAGCACAAAAATTCTGAGGCCGTGGTAATCGGGATGGGTACTACTTCCACGGTCTGACAGTTAAAGTCGGAGATAAAACATTCATCTAAAACACTGGCAACACAGACTTGATAAGTGCCGGGGTCTCCAAAGGTATAGTTGAGGGTGTTGGCCGTAATATTGATCGGGGGGCCACTGCTTGGGGTGACAACCCAGCGGAATAGGCTGCCCAGTCCACCCGGAGGTACGGAGTAGGTGCCTTCTCCTCCGGGACAGATGGTGGTGGGGCCCGTCAATGGCCCCGGGCCCGGCTTAGGTACCTGACCGATCATGGCATCAGCTCCAAACTCAATGGTGAAGCCTTCGGTGTTCGTTTTATTATTTACAACCAAAATATAGGTCACTCCTTCCATCATCATGATGCTCGGTTGGAACTGGTTGGCACCCGGAAAGCCAAACTGAGCGGGGTTTCCCATGCCCGTTGGGCCAAATGGGGGTGGGGGTGTGGCGTTGGTATTGTCACAGGCAATGGCCGGCCCCAAATCGCCACCGGCACAGGGGCAACCACCCTGAAAAAGGGCGAAGTCATAGTCGCCGCCACCACTTAACGAACGGATGGCAAAGGACAGCGGGGAGTCGGCGGTACAGTCGAATTTGAACCAGGAGGTGTTGATCTCACCTCCGTCCAGGCAGGAGCAATCTTCAATCATTTCTGTTTTCCCCGGCCCGTCCACCAGATCAATGGTGACCGATGCGTTGGAGGTTAGCTCCAGGGCTGTGCAACAGTCCGAAAACTGCGCCTGGCTCCAGCCAATGAAAGTGAAGAACACCAGAAAGGTTACGTGGATTTTTTTCATAAGATTTTGAGTTTGATTGATTTTTAGATTGACCGATCATCCCACTGCAGTTTCGTTGGTGTGAAGCGGGTGATCTTTTATGTTTTAGGTGGTTGGGATAAAGAATGTTGTGTTTTGGAAGTGGATTAATTAAGCCAAAATTATTTTATGAAAAGAGGGAAACGGGATGTATGGTTTTGGAATAATGGAGAAATGCCAAAAATTAGACAAATGGCAACGGTAATAGAGCGGTTTGACCAGGTTTTTTCGGAGGAAAACGGTCTGACGACTACGGGCAATGATTTTTTAAAGTGCCTTCAAAACACTTTTTTCAAACGAAAATACAACAGAACCAGGCAGAGAAAAACAACCCCGGCAGCCATACCCACTTGCATCCAAAGGTCGCGTCGAGCCTGAATGCTACTCACGAGGTAGTATTGGTTGGCGGCACCGGGTGTGCCGTTGCCCATGACCACCTCCCAGTTGCCCGGGTGGCCGTTATCCAGTTCGGGCAGGAGCAAATCATAGGAAAAAACACTGTCGGTGGGTTCAAGCTCCCAACTGAGGCTGTCCACGGCTGCCGTTTCCGGGGAGAACAGCTGGATGGTTTCCTGTCGTTTGTTCAGCCCGAAGCTCAACCCGCCGATCAGGCTTTGCACCTGCGGATGGACTTTAAGGAACCGGGTGGAATCTTCACAAACCACGACATATCCCTTTGGTGCCAGTATATAAGCCGGGAACTTAAATTTGTTTTTCCGGTCGGCCAGCACCCATCCTTCCAGATTGACCCGCTCGGAAGAGTTGTTGTAAATTTCTACCCAATCCTTGCTCTGCCGGTTGTTGCAGCTAACCTCGTTGATGATAACCTTGTTGGTCAGGGGATGCTCAAATTTCTCGAATACACAACGGATATCCCAGATCGGGCGGGTCAATTCCAGCACCAGTTCCGGTGATTCGGAAAAGACGCCTTCCCCCTCCCACCGGACGAACCGGTAGCCGAGATCGGGTTTGGCCCGCAGGCGCAACGGGGTTTTTTCAAAATATTTACCCGAGAAATGCTCCCGTTGTTTAATGCGTTGGTTGATGACCACTTTGCCGCCCTGATCGATCCGGATGTGGATCAGTCGTTCTTCCCCGAGGTCAAATTTTTCCCGTAAAAACTTCCGCATGTAGCGCGGCCGGGCGTTGGCAAAGGTCTTCATCGTTTCTACCTCGTGTTCCCAGGTTTCTCTCCTCAAATGCCACCGGTCCAGGTGGCGCTGCATCTCCGGCAAGAGGTTTTTGTAAAACTTATCAATCGTGGCAATCACGTGTGCTTCCGCCAGGTCTTCATTTAAGTAGTCGCAAAAACGGGTGCAGAATTCGAGGGTAAAGTCTCTGTTTTCCAACAGTTTACGTAAGATAAAAGTACTCCAGGGCGGGTTGGGCCAGTTGGGGCCGTTCGGCTCCGTGTGGAAATCGAGGCTGTTGTTGCGGAAGGCTTTGGAGTCGTTGAGGCCGAAGCCCCAGTCTGTGTCGTAAAGGATCCACCGCCACCGGCCCTGGGGCGTTTGTGGCCGCCAGAAACGGATGTTCCCACCGGCGTCCTGGTTGTCGAAATAGATCTGGGCAATCTGTAAATCCATGAAGTTGTCCACGTCCATTTGTGTGCCGACGTAGGCATAGTTGGCCGGGTTGGAGAGGTCGTTTTTCTCCAAAAAATCGAGCAGTTGTCGATAGTGGGCGGTCTTTCCATTTTTTCGGGTGACCCGGTGTTCGAGCAGGTCGATGCTGTCTTTATCCACATCGTGATGACCGGCGATGTAGTAGCGGTTGAGCTTTTCCCGCAGGTTGTAGATGCCCCAGTATTTTCCATTTAAATAAACATGAGCTGGCTGGTAGTCTTGCACATCGAGGTTCCAGTCTTTTACCAGGTGCGTCATCAGGCCGTCCCGGAAATGGGCCTTCCCAAAGTCACTGCCGCTGTTGCGAAGCACGAGGTGCTTGTATTTTTTCAAGCCTTTTTTTCCAAAAACTTTATAACGAATCCGCTTTTCGCCGTAGCGTTCCCGGGCCGAGATACTGAAGGATTTTTGGCTGAATAAGCGGCTCATCCCTCCAAACAGCCGGAAGCCTGCCTCGTTTTCCCAAACGGATCGGCCATCTGTACCCAACAATTCGAAGTTGCAGCTCAATTCCTGTTTGCTCCAAAAGTTTGCCCCAGGTTTGTACCACAGCGTGTCGATGGCGTTTTCCCCCTTCCGGAACAATCCCCTGACGGGGTCGAACAGCAGGTAGGGAGACGCCGAAACCGAAACGACCGGGATGGTGGGTTCGGGTTCATTGATAAAATAGGTAGCGGAAAAGACGTGGCTTTCTTCACCGGTCATCAAGGCCATGGCCCGGATGACCGTCGTTTTATCTATTCTGACGGGCAGGGTGTAACGGTGGGCAGCGATGGGGCGGGGCTCGGTGCCGTCGGTGGTGTAATAGATTTTTGCTCCCGG
>JBFIJS010000037.1:0-13459 GCA_041600595.1 Saprospiraceae bacterium
ACCATTGACAAAACCAAAAATGACCGGGTGAGGGACCAATCGCATCAGCTTGCCGAGCCTCAGAGCGCCGGCCGATATTTGTATGATTCCCGCTAAAATAACCGTGGCAAAAATGTATTCCACCCCGTGTGATTGAGCCAGGGTAACCAGGACAACAGCCACCGCTCCGGTCGCTCCCGAAATCATGCCGGGCCGGCCTCCTAAAACAGAGGTGACAAGTCCCATCACAAAGGCTGCGTACAAACCCGTCAAAGGAGAAAGACCCGCTATCATCGCAAAGGCCACCGCTTCGGGGATCAATGCCATGGCCACGGTTAATCCCGATAATATCTCAGTCCGGTAATTAACTTTTAGGGACAGGTCAAAAAGATTAAAATATTTTTTCATTATACGTTTGATAAAAAAGTTTATAAATGAAGCACCGTGCTGCGAATCCCACTTTATCACCAAAGTCTGTGGAGCCGCTGCTACAGGGGCCCTGGACTCGCTTGCTGGCAGATCCGATCAATAAATGACCAGATGCAATAAGAGCATCCGGGGATGCCGGACATTCTTCATGTCAGCACCTTATCTTATTACCGATTTATTTACCTGAAAACGTTGGTTTGAACACTCGAGGCCGTTGTCAGAATGGCCGTTATTTGAAATTCAGGGTGGAGCCTTTGGCTTATTTCATGGAACAGGATCGATGTCTTTTAACAAGGGGGTGCATCGTAAAAATGGTTTTTTAAATAGCAGGGCTTTTTTTTTGGGGCGCAAGAGTAAATAAAATTTTGCTGAAAATAGACCGGAGGGTAAGTATCCCTAAAAAAAGATCGCCAGCCCCGGAGGGAGGCTGGCAATCAGTTAATTCATCGAGCTGTAAAAGGAGCGAATTAAATTAGGACGCTGCAATATCAGCCCGTATTTTATTTAACGCAGACCCGGCTTTTACCCAATCGATCTGCATTTGGTTGTAAGTGTGTTTTACTTCAAAAGTTTCGGAAGTTCCGTCCGCATGGTTCAGTCTGACCGTCATGTTTTTGCCGGGGGCCATTGCATCGAAGTTCAGAATGTCCACTTTGTCATCTTGTCTTACTTTATCGTAGTCGTCGTTGTTGACGAAGGTAAGTCCCAGCATTCCCTGTTTTTTCAGGTTTGTTTCGTGGATACGGGCGAACGATTTTACGATGACCGCTTTTACGCCGATATGACGTGGCTCCATAGCCGCATGTTCCCGGGAAGAACCCTCTCCATAATTTTCCTCACCGAATACGATGGTTCCAATGCCGGCAGCTTTGTATTTGCGGGCCGAGTCAGGTACTGCCATGAAGGTCGGGTTGGTGTCGCTGTCCACATAATTGGCGACCTTGTTGGCTTCGTCGTTGTAGGCATTGATAGCGCCAATGAAACAGTTGTTGGAAATATTTTCCAGGTGACCGCGGTATTTCAACCAGGGACCAGCCATAGAGATGTGGTCGGTCGTACACTTGCCTTTTGCCTTCAGCAAAACCCTCATGTTGTTCAACTGGGCTTGATCCAAAGGTGTGAAAGGAGTCAGCAACTGAATGCGCTGAGAGTTTGGATCAACGACAACTTCGACAGTGCTGCCATCTTCAGCAGGCGGAATAAAACCGGCATCTTCGACATCAAATCCCTTGGGGGGAAGTTCAACGCCTTTTGGCGGATCGAGCCGTACCTCCTGCCCGTCTTCGTTGATGAGTGAATCCGTCAGAGGATTGAAAGTCAAATCACCGGCAATGGACATGGCCGTTACGATTTCGGGGCTGGCAACGAAGCCATGTGTGTATGGGTTGCCATCGTTACGCTTTGTAAAGTTCCGGTTGAAAGAAGTGATGATGGAATTCTTTCTTTTATTCTTGATATCCTCAGCGGTATTGTGCCTTGCCCATTGTCCGATACAAGGTCCGCAGGCATTGGCGAGAACAACACCGCCCATTTTCTCAAATGACTCGAGTTGGCCGTCTCTTTCCACGGTAAACCGGATTTGTTCGGAACCGGGGGTTACGGTGAATTCTGATTTAACTTTCAGTTTTTTCTCGACTGCCTGGTTAGCCAGAGAAGCAGCCCGGTCGAGATCTTCGTAGGAAGAATTGGTGCAGGATCCGATCAAACCCACTTCAAGTTTTTGTGGGTAACCGTTTTCTTTTACCGCTTGCGCAAATTTTGAAATGGGCCAGGCTAAATCGGGCGTGTAGGGGCCGTTGATATGTGGCTCCAATTCGGACAGGTTGATCCGGATCACGCGGTCAAAATATTTTTCCGGGTTTTGGTAGCACTCATCATCGCCGGTCAGGTGAGGGGCAATCCCATCAGCCAGGTCCGCAACTTCGGCACGACCGGTAGCACGCAGGTAGCGTCCCATTGCTTCGTCGTAACCGAAAGTAGAAGTAGTGGCTCCGATTTCTGCACCCATATTACAAATAGTTCCTTTTCCGGTACAAGAAAGGGAGCGTGCGCCGGGGCCGAAGTATTCGACTACAGCTCCGGTTCCGCCTTTGACGGTCAGGATACCCGCCACAGCCAGGATAACATCTTTGGAGGAAGTCCAGCCACTCATGGTGCCGGTCAGTTCAACGCCGATCACTTTTGGCATTTTAAGCTCCCATGGCATACCGGCCATTGCATCTACGGCATCCGCTCCACCAACACCAACAGCGATTGAACCCAGGCCACCGGCATTTGGCGTATGGCTATCGGTTCCGATCATCATCAGGCCGGGGAAAGCATAGTTTTCCAAAACGATTTGGTGAATGATGCCAGCTCCTGGTTTCCAGAATCCGATGCCGTATTTATTAGAAATGGAGGCCAGAAAATCGTACACTTCTTTGTTGGTGTCGATAGCTACGCTCAAATCTTTTTCTGCACCTACTTTGGCCTGGATAAGGTGGTCACAATGAACCGTACTAGGTACAGCGACCGTAATGCGGCCAGCCATATCAAATTGCAGCAGCGCCATCTGTGCAGTGGCATCCTGCATCGCCACACGGTCGGGCGAAAAGTAAACATAGTCGCCGCCGCGCTTATAATTCTTTAATGGTGATTCAGGGTGTAGGTGGGTGTAGAGTATTTTTTCGGTGAGGGTCAGTGGGCGGCCCAATACTTTACGTGCTTCGGCAATTTTGCCGGGCAATTCTGCATATACTTTTTTAATAAGATCAAGATCAAATACCATAATTTAAGTTTTATGTCTGTGTAGGAAAATATTAAATAATCAGAGGTCAGGGGCCGGAGCGTTGTCTTGTGAAGAAGCGACGATCTTGCCTGGGGCAATAAAACAGTCTAACCTTTGATTTTTAACGTAAACAATTTTGGAGTGCAAATGTATGAGATTTGAAATATAATTTTTGAGCTAATTGCCGTGCAGTTCACATGACATAAAATGTTGTAAGTTAATTCTTTGCATCAACCGAATCTTTTTACATTTGTCAAAAGAGAAACCTTTTTATATACTAAAACGCTTCCATGGAAAACTACACCCCTTCCTCCTTTCCCATCACTGCCTGGGCTGAGGATGACCGGCCCCGGGAAAAACTTCAGAACCTGGGACGGCAATCTCTTTCCGACGCCGAGTTACTGGCTATTTTACTAGGCTCCGGCTCCCGCAACGAATCCGCGGTGGCTTTGTCCAAACGCATTCTCCAATCCGTTGAGAACAACCTCAATCAGTTGGGAAAACAATCTCTGGCGGAGCTGACGAAGTTCAAAGGTATCGGTATGGCCAAAGCAGTAACAATCGCCGCTGCGCTGGAGCTGGGCCGCCGCCGGCAGGCTTCCGGTTTTATTGAGCGGCCGGTAATCACCTGCAGCCGCGACTCATACCTGGCCATCGCTCCTGTCCTGGTGGATCATCCCCACGAAGAGTTTTGGATGCTGCTGCTGAACAAGGGCAACAAAATGACCGGTAAAATACGGATGAGCAGTGGCGGTACGGATGCTACGGTGGTTGATATAAAAATCGTTTTCCGAAAGGCTATTGAAGGACAGGCATCCTCTATAATCGTTTGTCACAACCATCCATCCGGACGGTTGCGGCCCAGCCAGGCAGATCTTGATTTAACAAAAAAAATAAAGGAGTCGGGGCAGATACTGGGAATTCCCCTGCTGGACCATTTGATTATCGGGGATGGCGGGTATTACAGTTTTGCGGACGAGGGAGTATTGTGAGAGTGTGTTCGGTCAGGAAAAGACACTGGCTCTACCCTGCCGGGGTACAATTATTTTCCTCCATTCTGAACTTCCCGGCTACCGGTTTTTTTAGCTTCTGCTAATTTAAAACCCAGTGCTTTTTTCATTTTATGGTAGATAGCGGTGTTTTCGTAAATGCCCCGGAAGAGCTCGGCACCCGGGCCATAGGCAAAGACCGGTATGAGTGCGGCGGTATGTTTGTCGGTAGTGAAAGCCGGGACGATGCTGTCCATTTTGGAGCCGGGGTTTATGGCGTAGCCACCCGTCTCGTGGTCGGCAGTGACGATCACCAGGGTTTGTTCATCTTTGATCGCAAACTCCAGCACTTTACCGATAGCTTTATCAAACTCAATCATTTCCGAAATGATGTAGTCAGAGTTATTGGCATGTCCTCCCCAGTCAATCTGTGAACCCTCGATCATGAGAAAAAAGCCTTTATCGTCGTGTTTGCTCAGAAAATTGGTAGCGGCTTTGGTGGCTTCGACCAGATAGTCGCGCCCCTGCATAAATGGTATTGGCTCGTCGTCGGCGGTGAAATAACCAAATTTCTTTTTTGGGTTGATGGTAAGGTCCGAAAAGTCTTTTTGAAAAAAGTCGGAGATATAATACCCTTTTGCCTGCAATTCTTTGATCAGGTCTGCATCATCCAGATTTCTCCGGTCGAAATATTTTTTTCCACCTCCGACAAAAAAATCAACATCCAGGTTGAGCAGGTCCAGAGCAATTTGTTCTTTGTAGCTCCGCAACTTCTGGTGGGCATAAAAGCAGGCTGGAGTAGCATGGACAATGGAGGAGGTGACGACCATTCCGGTAGAAAGGCCATGCTCTTCTGCTTCTTCCATAATCGTTTTGACGGGCCTGCCCTCACTGTCCATACCTACGGCGCCGTTATAAGTTTTGACGCCAGAAGCAAATGCCGTGGCGCCGGCGGCAGAGTCGGTTACCAGATCGTCGCTGGCATAAGATTTATGCAGGCCGATACACCGGAAAGCTTCCAGGTTCAACTTGTTGCCGTTGATGTACATACCCGCTGTTATTTGGGTCAGCCCCATACCGTCGCCGATCATCAGGATGATGTTTTTTGGGGAGGTAAAGGAGACGGTATCAGCAGGCAGCACAATGACATCATCGTCTTTTCCTGATTTTTGTTTGGGGTCGCAGGCCCAAAAGGAGAAAAGTAATAGGAAGAGAAATATTTTTTTCATGTACGAATTTTTGACTGGGTGGCCGCCTCAGGGAGTTCCGATTGTGCCCACATCCACCATTTTACATCAACGCCAAAGATATTAAAACCCTGTTAAGTGAGGATATATCTTTTTCCCGGCAATGACCGGACAACACCCCTGAACTCCAGATTGAGTAGTAAGGAAGCCAGGTGGGTATTGTCGATTTTTATTTTATAACTCAATTCATCTACGCCGATTTCCTCGGCGGCCTGTATGGTATCGACCACCAGTTTTTCTTCCTCCGTCAGGGCATAAAACAATTCGGGTTGGTTGTTTTTTTCATTCCCGTGCTGGTTCTTTTTGTTCCAGCCCAACACCGCCATTATGTCTTCGATACCTTCGGTTAGCTGAGCTACGCTGCTTTTGATCAGTTGGTGGCAGCCCTGCGAGTATTTGTCTTTTATCCTTCCGGGGAAGGCAAATACATCCTTGTTATAACCGCTGGCAAGTTGGGCAGTGATCATTGAACCGCCCCGGTAGGCTGTTTCAACAACAACCAATGCGTCGCAGAGGCCGGCCACGATGCGGTTGCGCATGGGAAAGTTCTCCCGTTCCGGACTAACGTGGCTGGCAAATTCCGTCAACAGACCGCCCTGGTCAATCATTTCAAATGCTGTTTTTTTATGTTGAAACGGATAGATCGTTTTGAGGCCGTGCCCAAGAACGGCTACGGTTTCCAACCCTTGCTCCAAAGAAGAGCGGTGAGCGGTTATATCGATTCCATAGGCCAGTCCGCTAATGACGAGAGGTTGGTAAGGGGCGAGGTCTTTTACCAGGTTTTCACAAATGGAAATACCTTGTGGGGTAGGCTTTCTGGTACCGATGATACCAATGGTACGACGGTTGTTCAGATTGGCGGATCCTTTGTAGAATAACATCACCGGTGCGTCGGAATGATGCTTGAGGCGTTGGGGGTAGTTTGGGTCGAGGTAAAAAAGAGGCGTGATATTTTCTTTTTCCAAATAGGCTACTTCCTTTTCTGCCTCTTCCAATACGTTTTGGTTGATGACACTGGAAGCAGTCTGTTCGCCGATACCCGGGATTTTCAGCAGGTGTTTTTTCGGCGCTTCAAACACTTCCCTTGCGCCTCCGCAGTAGCTGACGAGGTTTTTGGCCGTTACCGCTCCCACCAGTGGTATTTTGGTCAATGCTACTTTGTACAAGAGGTCTTTCATAGTTTTGCTTTTAATTATATCAATTCCGAAATGCGACATTTGGGAAAATCGAAACCTTTTCTCCAACGGCATCTGGCTAAAACGAAGCATTGGTGAAAAAGCAGCATCCCAAACCACTTCGTTTTGAGTATATTTTTTTTCGAAAAAAAACTCTGTAACGGGAAAAGCCATTGAAAACTGGCTAATTAACCCAGAGCTTTTTGCAAAAATCATTTGATGGTACTGGTTTGTACCTATGTTTTACCGGCTCCATCGAATGGCCGCTAATCAATCAATAAAATGAATGGCTTATTATCAAGAATGGAAATTCTAATCGCCGGAGTGCTTTTGCTGGTCCTGCTCCTGTGGGCAGGATCCCGGTGCAAAGAAACAAAAGTCCAGCTACAAGAAGAAGCGATCGCCCAGGCAGTTTCTGATAGTCTTGTCCAGGCGAAAAAAACCGACCGGGATACAACCGCCGGGACTGACATCCTCGCGGAGGCGCTGGCTAAAAAGAAGAAGGAAATGGAAGCCCTGGCGCCTCCCGTAAACCCCGACTCTTCCAGGGCCGAATTGACAGGGACAGGAAGTACAACGGGTACTCCGGCCGCTGCGTCGGCAGCGGTTCCGGCCGCGAGCAAATTATTTATCACCATTGATAAGTTGAAAATCCGTTCTGAACCAGGTTTGAAAAGTAAGGTGTTGGGAGAGTTGCCGCTTTTTTCGGAAGTCTATTTTATGGAAGAAGTGACGGATTCTATTTATTCGCTGAGTCTTGGCAAAGAGATAGCCCACGAACCCTACATTAAAGTAAAAACCAAAAGAGGTACCGTTGGGTGGGTGTACGGGGCTGGTGTAAATTACTATAAAAAGAAAAGAGAAGGGGTGCTGGAATAATACCGCCTACCCCCAGGGCTGTTAAATTCCGATGAATTTGGTTTTTAATAAAAACTAAAATGAGAATAAAAAAACCAAACATCCTTCGCCCGGGGCAATCAATTTTTAAGTTTGAATTTGCGCTTGTGCTTGAATTTTAAAAACCTCCCCAGAACTTAATTGCCCTGTCCCTACCATCCCTGAGCCTTGTATGGATACCGCACCTGGTATTCCCGTTTGATCATGGCTAAAAGTTGCTCCCGGAGTACATCAATATTTTCTTTATTGATGGCGGAAACAAATACATTGTCGTGCTCAAACTCGTTTTTTAACCTCGACTGCAGTTCCCGTTCAATTTCTTCTTTGGTTTCCTTATCGACCAGCGCATCGAAATAGCGCTCCCGGTAGAGGTCTATTTTATTAAATACAAGGAGAGTCGGCTTATCGAGAACGCCAATATCTTTAAGAGTTTCATTAACGGTCTTCAGGTGGTCTTCGTAGTTGGGATGTGCCAGGTCAACCACGTGAAGAATAATGTCACTTTCCCGCACCTCATCGAGGGTAGATTTAAAACTCTCAACCAGATGGTGAGGCAGTTTGCGGATAAAACCAACGGTGTCGGAAAGCAGAAAGGGCACTTGTTCGAAAACGACTTTGCGAACAGTCGTGTCGAGGGTGGCAAAAAGCTTGTTTTCCGCAAAGACTTCAGATTTGCTCAACAAATTCATGAGTGTGGACTTTCCGACGTTGGTGTAACCAACCAGAGCGACCCGGATCATCTCACCCCGGTTTTTACGCTGGGTGGTAGCCTGCCGGTCTATCTTCTCCAATTGCTTCTTTAGCAAGGCCACCTTATCGCGCACGATCCGCCGGTCCGTTTCGATTTCTTTCTCTCCGGGGCCCCTCATTCCAATACCCCCTTTTTGCCGTTCAAGGTGCGTCCACAAACCGCGCAGACGAGGCAGCAGGTATTGAAGTTGGGCGAGTTCGACCTGTGTTTTGGCTTGGGCCGTTTGGGCCCTCCGGGCAAAGATGTCGAGTATCAATGAACTTCGGTCAACGATTTTAACCTTCATCATTTCCTCGAGGATGGACACTTGTTTTCCTGAGAGGTCATCATCAAAAATGACCATGTTTATTTCTTCATGCTCGTCGATAAATTCTTTAATCTCTTCGGCCTTTCCCTGGCCGATGAATGTTCGGGGATGTGGTGCATTGCGTTTTTGAATATACCGGCGCTGCGTCTCGGCACCGGCAGTCATGGCCAGAAACTCCAGTTCGTCCAGGTACTCCTGCACTTGCTGCTCGCTCTGTTGATCATGAACCAAACCTACGAGGACGGCATATTCCGTCTCCTGTTTGATCCCTTTATTTTCCTGGGCGCTTACGTTCCAATCGTTGGTCATATAAAATTATTAATGGTTGAGTGCTACATGAAATTGAGACCAGCGTTTTATGACTTATCCGAAATGATGCTTGGGATAAGGGCTGTCGTCGAAATGCAAAGGTTACGGATTTGTGCAAATTCACAAAAATCTGGAAGTTGAGCAAGACACTGTTTTACCTAAAAAAGTTCAATAAACGGGGATTAGAAGGCTGGGGAGAGGTTGATCAATAAAAAAATACCATTGGCAACTGCCGGCTGCATGTAACCAATACCTCACTTTCGCTTAACCCAGTCCGTTGGGTCAAGTCTCGTCTTTTCCCGCCACAATTCAAAATGTACTTCTGCCGTATTGGTTTTGCGATCCGTACTGACGATCCCAACGGATTGCCGAATCCGAACCCGGTCACCTTTGCGCACTTTTACTTCCTGTAAGTTGGAATATACCGTATAATACTCACCGTGTTGCAAAATGACCATGTAATCGAATCCGGGGATAAACTGGGTACCGACAACCGTTCCTTCAAAAACTGCCTGCACCTGTGAACCATGATCGGTGCGGATATCGATTCCGTTGTTTACGATTTCGACCGACTTGATGGTCGGGTGTTGTTGCCGGCCAAAATAGCTGGTGATTACCCCGTGCTGCACCGGCCAGGGTAAATAGCCTTTGCTGCGGCGAAATTCTGCCGACAAATTGCTGGCTGCCGTCCCTGCCGCATTGGCTGCAGGTGATACATTAACGTTGGCGCTCGACTTTTCCTCTTCCAACCGGGCCTTCTCCATTTCTTCCCTGATAGTGGCTTCAATGGCAACTGTCATTTTCAGAGCTGCTTTTTCTTTGGCTTGTATTTCCCGGGAAAGCCGGGCTTCGTCACTTTTGAGTTCCTCCAACAAGCGGTTTTTTGCGGAAATTTCAAGCCCCAGCATTTCAGACTGCCGCTCTTCCGCTGACAGAAGCTTTTCCTTCTCGGTTTTTCTATTTTCCAGCATGTTGATCTTGGCCAGTAATGTTTCCTGGGTAGCAATGATCAGTCGGGCCTGCTTTTGCCGGTAGCGGTCGTATTGCCGGAGGTACTGCCAACGGCGGAATGCATCGTTGAAACTCGTGGCAGAAAGTACAAACAGCCAATTGTTGTGGATGAGCTTTTGGCGATAGGCATGGCGGACCATCACCGCATATTCGGACTTGAGTCGTTCTACATCCTCCCGCAGTGCCTGTACGGCACCAGTAGTCCGTTCTACTGTTTCCAAAATAAGGAGTACTTCTTTTTGCAGGGTTTCAATGAGTTGTAATCGACGATTGATCTGTCGTTGCAGGGTAACGTAGGTAGAATAGGTGGCCTGCCGGTTTTCTTTAGTCTGCTTGAGCAGGCGGGTTGTCTGCTCAATTTCGCGGAGCAGTTGCTTGCGTTTTTCTTCCAGCTCCAAGCGGGAGCTTTGTCCCAGAGCAACAAGTGCAACCATTAGCCAACAACCAATCAGGGCCCATTTTTTCCAATAGCCTGAATCGGTACGCCGTTGTGTCGTCGTGCTATCGGATGGTGGATCAATCCACTTTCTCATACCTGCTGGAAACGGAAAATGACATTTTCTGCGGGACATCAATTTCGACTTTAGAAAAATCAATATCGACCTGGAGCTGGCCCAGGTCTTTGCTGTTCAGATTAAAGCGACGAAAATATGAAAATTTCTGTTTGTCAGACAATTGTTGATAGTTGGAAGCCATATATGATAATTCCCGTTTGTTGCGAAAGTCGTCAACATAGAATTCCTGCAGCAAGAATTTCATGCCGTCGATCCAGTACTTTGCTGTCAGGTTGTCTGTTTTTTGCGACAACAGGTAGCGGTCGGTGTCCACGCTTGCTTCGGATTGGCTTGAGAAAAATACCGGGTTGCCCAGGAGCATGGCTTGCAAGCCGGCAAAGCCGACGGGCAGATGGTATTCACGTTGTGCGTAAGAAAAGGGTTTGGCTAAATACTGGCCGTTGAGCCGGTCGATCACAAAAATAGAATCGGGGGTGATGAGTGCCCGGGCTCCCTCAAGGCTGAATTTTTTAAAACTCATCCAGATGGCACTGTCTTTTTTCAAACGAATGTAGGCCGTAAAACTTTCCCGCATGTATTCATCCTGATAAGTGACTTTGGCCTTGGCGTCCAGCCAGTTGGCATTTACCTGGTTGGAAAGCAACTGCTTCATGAGAAATTTTTCGCTTTTGGGTTTGAGCTTATCTTTTAGAGAACGGCGCCCCGGAGTGCAGGCCAGCCCCATGACCAGGCAGAGGAGTGATAAGAGGAAGAACGACTTGCTGATAAATTGCATATGTTTCTGAGTTTGAATAAAGATCAGGTGGTTAAAATTCGGACACCCTGAGCTGCTGCTTCCGGTGAAAAACGATCCTTTTTTCCTGATATTTTGTAAAAAAAGCAATGACCTGAAAAAGACCTGGACTGTTGGGTTGTCCGAAATAAGAATAACCAGTCGACAGTCTTACACAGTAAAGACGGAAAGAAACCGGTTTTTATGCAATCACCAAAAAAAAACTGCCGGAACCATACAGGCGTATGATTCCGGCAGTCAACGAACCCATGAACATTATAACACTAAAGTCCCATTTGATAATCGGTTTTGGAAAGGAGGGTGTTTGCGAAGCTCTTTTAGCTGACCCTAAAACTCACCGAACCAATCCACCCAATCTGAGTATAGATAGCAGCCCGGTAAGTTCCTGGTTTCAATTTATCGTCCAAAGGATAATTGAATGCCAGGCGCTGGCCCTGAGTAATATTGATTTCTTTCGTTTGGTGCGTAAGCACTTCCATGACGTCTTCGTCGAGTCCGACTTTTACCGGCATCGTGGATTTAGCCGTTACTGGCGTTCCTTTATTATCGGTAACGGAGAGGTAAACTTTTTGCACCCCCTGCAGGTCGGCGGGAACATCCATCATATCAAAACTGATGACCAGTTCCCTTGCTTTTTTGCCTTTTACAGTCAGCTTGTCGTTGCGCTTCTCCACCTCTACCCGGAATGCACTGGTGCGAACCCCGCCTGGTAGTTTGGTGTTTTGCGCCACCATTGTCAGATCACTGATTCTGCCTGCCAATTCAGCATTTTCCCGTTGGGTTGAGCGGAGCTCGGCACTCAACTGGCCGTTTTCCATCCGCAGGGTCTCGTTTTCAGATTTTAAGGCTACGACTTCTTTTTCCAGGCTCAGTTTTAAGTCCCTCATGGCAGCAACCTCTTTCCTCAGGTCTTCTATGGTCTGGCGGTCTGTAGTTGACTGTTTTTTCAGTTTTTTCAGCTGAGAATCTTTCTCAGATATTAATTCTTCGTTTTTGGAGATGGCCCCTTTTAGTTCAGTATTCTCAGATCTTGCATCATTGTAGGTTTGGTGAAGGCTTTCCAGTTGGGCGGACAACAACCCTTTTTCAACCAATAATGACTCCTTCTCCATAGACAGGTCTGTATTGATCGCCTCCCGGTCGGAAGATACCTTCCAAAAATAAGCTGTACTGACGGCAGCCATTATAAAAAGGCCGGTGACAATTGCTGAATAAACCTTGATTTTCTGTTCCATTTTCATGTCTTACAATTTGTTGTTTAAAATGATTTGAATGATTGACGAGACAAAGATGCAGGTGGGAACCTTAAAGCAGGCTTAAGCTCAGATTAAAAAAAAATTAAACTGAAATACGCCCCGTCGCAGGTGATGGCCGGGACAAAATGGTAGTGGAAAATCAGGCGGTCGGGCGGGTCAGGCAAATTGTTCCTCGGGCAGAACCGACTTCAGGTAATTTATGATTTCCTCGCTTCGGGCATCGGGCTTCCCTTTTATATTTAAATAGTAACTGGTCAGCGTGGAAAACTGCTCGTTGAACTCGTGCTGCAACTCATTAAAATCCTTTAGGGAAAAATGGATGTTGATGACCGGGATTAATATTTGGAACAGGCCGTTTTTTTCATCATAACTGACATGAAAACCAATATTGTTTTTTAGAGCTACCTTCTTTTCGTTCAGCACCAAATGATCGACGTGCCCGTCCAGCTCTTCTAATTTGCGGGTGAATAAATTATTGGTCTGCAAATCGCTCACCCGCAATTTTATGGCAGCTTTATTTATATCAACCGGAATAATGGTTTGATAAAAACCAATCCTTTTTTTAGGCTTATCCGGCACCACTTCTTTTGGTAAAATAAGTCCAACGACCTGCCCGGAAATTCTCCTGAGTGTTTTTTTAGGTTTAAAGTTTTTATCGGTAATCGTAATGGTAAAATCACTGTTGTTATTAATGGAAGAAATAAGTGGTTCAAAAATCTCTTTCCGCTCCTCCTCATCATATTTTTCTAAAATACTTTCCACGTCGTTTCGGGATCCATAATCAACGCCAACCACATCGGACATAAAGTGACGGGTTAGTTTTTCCCGCCATTTTTGTACTTCTTTATGTTTGATTTCTGTTCTGCCCATCATTGTGTCAGCCGCTACTCCAAAACTGAAACTTTGGTAATCAAGTGCGACGATCCGCAATTTGGTTAATTCAATTATTTTATTTTGTAATTTTCTAACCCGGTTTTTATCGGCTCCCAATTGAGCATAAAAATTATTTTTTATTTCTACCTTGATATAATTGG
>JBFIJS010000038.1:0-13222 GCA_041600595.1 Saprospiraceae bacterium
ACCCGGCTATTCCGGCCAATTGACAACTAAAACCCACAGATATTGTTGGCAAGAACCATCAAACTACACCTAATCGTATGATCCAGATTTTTGTTACAGGAGGGACTTTTGACAAAGAATACAACTACATTTCGGGCAAACTCTACTTCAAAGACACCCACATTCCATCCATGCTTGACCGTGGACGCTGTGCCATTGATTTTGACCTGAAGACCCTGATGATGGTTGACAGCCTCGACATGACGGATGCCGACCGTGACATCATCGCTCACAACTGCCAGCGGACCCCCTACCAGAAAATCCTGATTACCCACGGCACCGACACAATGGTACAAACGGCTGCTTTTTTAGCCGATAAAGAACTAAGTGACAAAACGATCGTACTGACCGGGGCCATGATTCCCTACGCTTTTGGCACTTCGTCCGACGGTTTTTTTAACCTGGGCAGCGCTTTATCTTTTTTACAAACACTTCCCAGTGGCGTTTACGTCGTCATGAACGGACGGTATTTCAATTGGGATGAAGTTCGCAAAAACAAGCAAACCGGTTTTTTCGAGGAAGTAAAAAAAGAATAACCGGATTTTCCGGTTTCGGGAAAGCTGCCGCCAGCCAACGGTAAATTACCTTTTTTCAGCCCTTTCATCGCCCTGCAAAACCCTGTTCATTGTTGGCTCAAGACTTCCTGCTTTTTACTATTATTGCAAATCGAAAGAGGGACTTTCCTTTTATCATAAAAAAAATGTGTAGTCCTTTTAAAATAAACAACTTACAATTAAGCAATACTCAAACTGAATTTTTGAACATGAAAAAATTTATTCTCACCTGGTCGTTATTTTTGACTGCTTGCTTGCAAATCATCGTTTCTCAAAGCAGCACGACGGCACCGGATTTCTATAAAACGGATCAAGTTCAGGACATCCGGATTACTTTCGACGATGACAAGTGGCAATACATTCTGGACTCTCTCCGCTTCAATGGAGACGACTATCTGAAGGCGACCGTGGTAATTAATGGTCAAAAATTCGAAGGAGCTGGCATCCAGTACCGGGGGACAAAATCGTTTCGCACCGGGGGAAACCGAAACCCTTTTAACATCCGTTTGAATTATACCGACGAAAGTCAGAACCTGCACGGCTATTCCACCATCAAACTGTCCAACGCCCTGCGCGATCCCAGTCTCGTCCGGGAGGTATTGGGGTATGAAATTGCCCGAAGCTACATGCCGGCTCCCTGGGCCAATTATGCCCGGCTTACCATCAATGGCACGTACTATGGACTGATGATCAATATTGAATCAGTGCAGGATCCGGAATTCAGAAATCGTTACTTCGGAAGTTACGGTAACGCTTTTTTCAAGGCCAATGAAATTTTAGAAAATAAAGATGTCGCCGGCTGTAAAAACAACATTTATGGCTCCCTGCAATACGATGAAGCCGCCAAGTGTTACACCAACAATTTTGAAAAACTATCGGAGCACGGCACCAAAGAACTGATCGAACTTGCCAAAATACTCAATCAGACACCTGATAAAATTGAACAGGTTCTCGATGTGGATGTCACCCTGTGGATGCATGCCTTCAATAATGCACTGATCAACCTGAGCAGCTACGCCGGCAACCGTTCGGTCAATTACTACCTCTACAAAGGGCTGGACGGAAAATTTCGCCCCATCATTTGGGATATGAACCTCGCCTTTGGCAGCTACAAAAACATCGGAGATGGTTCCGACCTGAAAACCAGGCAATTATATACCCTCGATCCCCTACTGCACGCCGACAATACCACCAAGCCATTGATCAGTCAGCTATTAGCCAGCCCGGAGTACAAGAAGATATACTTATCGCACCTGCGGACGATTGTGTACGATTATTTTGAAAATGAAAAATACCTGGAACGGGCCAAAGCATTGCAGGCAATGATTCGGGAAGACGTCAGCAACGATCCCAACAAGTTTTATGAAATGTCCGATTTTGACGCCAGCCTCGATAAGGTGATAGGTGGAAAAAGTAAAATCCCCGGACTGGAATGGCTGATGTCGAAGCGGGCTGAATTTTTGAAAAAACATCCCAGCCTCTCGGTTTTCCCTTCAGAGATCAAAGACATTGCAGTTACCGGCCGGGAGCCCATGTCCGTCAAGCAAGTTGACAATTTCAACATCACGACCGAGGTCGGTCAGTTTCCCAAAAAAGTAACCCTGATGTACCGGTTCGATGAGTCAAAAAAATTCTCTGCCGTTAACATGGTCAGCAAAGGAGATGGTAAATATGAAGCTACAGTGACTCCTAAGAACGGCGAGCGGTCCATCTACTATTACATTGTAGCCGAAAACGCCAGCATGTTCAGCTATAGCCCGGCCAATTACATGTGGGAACATCACCATACTACCCTGGAAGAGTTGAATAAATAAACCGGGGCTATTATTGATCTGACTTGTGGAAGATGCGATAGCAGGCATATCTGGTTTTTCATAAACCATAAAATATAAACAGTTCCTACATGGAAAACCTTAGCTGGAGGCTTTCGAATGGAGCTCAATCAGCGGCTGAACAGCTTGATGGCCGCCCGTATCAGTCAACTATCAAGCGTTGTATCCGAACTACCTTAGTATTCATGAAAAAATTGTTTTTTTCCTTTCTATTTGCCCTGTCCTGCACTGTCGTTAGTTTTTCACAGGGGTTGTATGACCTGGAGCATATCCCTGAAATCAGAGTAACTTTTGCGGAGTCCAACTGGGAGGAATTGCTGGACAAAATGAAAGAAAAAGGGGACAAAAAACGGCTCACCGCTACCGTTTCCATTGACGGACAGGTATTCAGGGAGGTTGGTGTACGATACAAGGGTAACAGCTCCTACAACAGCCCAAAAAAAGACGGTAACAAAAAGCTGCCATTCAATATGAAGGCAGATTATAAAATAAAGGACCAAACCTTTCCCGGCGGTTACGAGACGATCAAACTGTCCAACGTATTTCGGGATGCCAGCTACACCCGGGAGGTTATTTCTTACGAAATTGCCAGAAAATACATGCCAGCTCCCCGCTGCAATTTTGCCAAACTCTACGTAAACGATCAATACATCGGCTTGTACAACAACACCCAGGCAGTGGATGATGAGTTGCTCGAGCAGGCATTTGGCACTTCCAAAGGCCCTTTCTTCAAATGTGATCCGGAATACAGTATTCTGGAAAAACTGGAAAGCAGAAAATGCCCCGAGGGAGATAAAGCTTCCCTGATGTATCTGGGTGAGTCTAAAGAATGTTACATCGGCTGGTACGAATTGGAAAGCAAGAACGAAGAAGACTGGCTGGCGTTGATTCAATTCATAAAGAACCTGAACAATCCTTCCATCGATTATGATAAGATCATGAATGTGGACATGGTGCTCTGGATGCACGCCTTCAACAATGTGCTGGTCAATCTGGATAGCTATACCGGCAGATTGTGCCACAATTATTACCTGTATCAAACACCCGATGGTTTATTCACTCCTTTGGTCTGGGATATGAACATTTCACTCGGCGGATTTACTTACGACGGGCTGAAAAAGGGCTCCCTGGACACCGAAGAATTGCAAACTTTCAGCCTTTTTTCCCACTACAAAACCAAAAACAACAAGCGACCGCTGATTACAAATCTTCTGGCAAACCCGCTTTACAGAAAAATATATGTTGGGCATTGCCGGACGATTGTAGAAGAAAATTTTGCCAATGGTGCCTATCTCGAATTGGCCAAACGTATCCAAAACCTGATTGATGAGGAAGTTCAAAACGATCCCAACAAATTGTATACGTACGAAGATTTCAAGGCCAACCTCACCAAATCTGTCAATATCGGCTATTCCGACATCATCGGCATCGAGGAATTGATGAAAGAACGCACCGACTATTTGCAAAACCATCCTTTGTTTAACGGTACTAATCCGGTGCTGTCCGAGCCATTCGCCAATCATTCCGACGGGGTTGTCTATTTTTCTACAAAAATAAAAGACGCTGAGGCTGCCTGGCTGGCTTTTCGCAATTCACCCACCGATCCGTGGCAAAGAATGGCCATGAACAGCGACGGTACCAGCGAATGGCGGGCATCCACGAAAGGAGCTCCTGGCATGGAGTACTACTTCATTGCCGAAGGCAACCGGTTGGCCGTTTGTGATCCTCCTCAATCCGCTTACAAACCTTACACTGTCAAAAGCAATTAAGCCGCAGCTGTCTCTTTGTAACCGATATTTAATTTTTGAAATTTACCTGTAACATCCGAGCGTATTATTCCCTATTTGCAAAAAACCGTGGGATCGTGGCAGGAAAACTTCCCATGCGCCTGTGTGTCAACCAGTTATACTATCGGACATTTATTCAATAAAAAAGGCAATTCTCAATATGATTACTCAACCATTCCCTGTTTTATTTGTATTTTTTATAGTAAAAAGACCAATTGTATAAAAATTTTAAAATAACAGTGCGCTTTCAGAATAATAATCCCCCGATAAGCATCTCGGACATGGGCGTTGTTGGCGAAAAGAAAAGAACAGTCAGGAATTGCGGGAGACGAGCAGCAAAAGCTGCCCGAAAATAATGTCACAAAATATTGCATCGTCTATTTGACACTTGGCGCAATTCGTACCCTAAACAGCAAAACAAGCCCTCATTTTATTTTTTTAAAACAATAGTTATCGCCATATTTGCACATATTTATCATCGTTACAGGACATTTTACCTATCTCTCAAAAATACCACTCTCTAATTTCCCCTTTAGCCATAGCCTGTTGCCAAACTTCACAAATGATTTAAAACTCTTCCCTTGGTAAAAAACTGTTAGGTTCAATTAATCTATTTTTTAAACTCAGCACTTGTATGAAATCATCTTTACTGAATACGTTTTTACTGTTTGCACTAATCGCAACACCTAAACTTCTGATGTCCCAATGTGGAGGTCCACCGTGTCCTCCCGGGTTTATCCAATGGTCCCAGGATCCGAATGCCGCTTGCGTGGGGATTAACGAATCCGAACTGGACTGTGCATCAGGAGAAATGCCGACGGGTGGTGTCGTTGTACAACCGCCAGCCTGGTGTACGACCGTTGAAAACAACATTTATTACGCCTTTACAGCCTCCGGCAGCAGTGCAACTTTTGAAGTGGCCGCTTTTAACTGTGCAGGGGGAAATGGCGCATTGCAGGCCGCAGTTTTGGATTGCAACCTGAACTTTGTTTCCAACTGCGAGGGTAATATACCCTCTGGCTCTTCGGTTATTTTGGTTGGTAGTCCGCTGACACCTGGTGAAACTTACTACCTCATGTTGGATGGAAGTGCCGGTTCTGTCTGCGACTTTATCATCAACGGCGCCATACCTTCCGACCCGACGGGGGCCAATGTCTGTGTTGGTGGCCCCAGTGGCAACAACGTCGGAACCTATACTTCCAATATACCGGGAAACTGGTCTGTCCTCCCCCCTTCAGCCGGTATTATCACCTCTCCCAATCCAAATACTGAAGCTACCGTCGAGTGGCAAATGCCGGGAATGTTTCAGGTATGTATATCTGCTTGCCCCAATGGTGCAGCCTCCTGCCTGGATGTGACCATCGGTGAAAATGAAATATTAACGGAAGGTCCGACTCAGGTCTGTCTGGACGAGCAGGCGATGTGCGGCAGTACGCCCTTTTTTGCCAGTGCCCCGGGCACCTGGGAAGTGGTCGATGTACAGCCAAATGGTTTTTGTGAAACGGTTACCACCTGCACCTTTGTCGTACCTGAGCAAGTGATCATTGAAGAGGAAGTAGCTATTTGCAAGGATGACTTCTATGACATCTGTGGCATTTCCTTTTATGACACCGGCCTTTGGATGGAAGAATGCCCCGGCCCCAATGGTTGTGACGATTTGTATATTGTTAATCTGGTTGTCCAGGATCCTTCTGTCGTTATTGACGAGCCGATCGAAGTGGGATGCGGTGCCAACTGGATGGCCATTATCAACGGTACGGGTTCTCCTGCCTGGGTAGACCCTTTTGTTGGCAATACCACAATTCAGTGGACCGGGCCGGGTCCAATCCCGAACCCCAACGAAATATTAATCGAAGTAACGGTACCGGGCGAATATTGCCTGACAATCACCCACGAAACTTTCGGCGTAGTGTGCGAGGATACCGAGTGTGTTGAAGTTGTACAGAGCCTTAGTTTACCTGACCCTCCAAGTCTGACCGGGCCGGTTAACGTTTGTGGTGGCATGGAAACCTACACAGTTTCTCCGAATGGCCAGACCATTCCTGACAGCTATACCTGGACGACCCCTAACGGCGAACCGTTTACCACCTCCGGCAACTTTTCTATCATCGTTGACTGGGCCGGTTCAATCGGAGGTCAGCTTTGTGTTACCGCCAATAATATCTGTGGTTCCAGCGATCCTACCTGTCTGACGATCAACGTTGGTACGGGCCCGGATAACCCGATCGTTACTGGTCCTGACACTGCCTGCGATGGAGATGTTGTCACTTACGAGATCACCAACCCTTCCCCCGGCGCAACTTGTACCTGGACCGTTCCTGCCGGTGCTTCCTTTACCCAGGCGGGGTCCACCATTACGGTCGATTATGAAGGTGCCTCCAGTGGCGATGTTTGTGTGACTTGCATGGACAACTGTGGAACAACACCACCAACGTGTATTGCCGTGACCATTGATACACCACCGGCAGCTCCGACATTTACCAGCGGCCCGGATGAAGTCTGTGCTGCCGACATGGCTACTTATTGTGTCAATAATGATCCGAACGCAACCAGTTGGTCCTGGACTTCACCTGCGGGCAACTTCCCTAACAGCCCCAACAATTGTCTCGATATCAACTGGGCAGGCCTGAACGGAGGAAACATTTGTGTGACGGCAAATAACGATTGCGGCTCCAGCCCGCAAACCTGTTTCAATGTCTCGATTATCGCCTCACCAACGGCAGCAATTAGTGGACAAGGTGAGTTTTGCGCTGGCAGTGGTGATACCATCAACCTGAGTGTCGCCCTGACGGGAGTTGCTCCCTGGACGATCTCCTATACATTGAATGGCGGTGCTCCGGTGACGGTGACCGACATTCAAAGCAGCCCATATATTCTCCCGGCGACAGTAGCAGGTACTTATGTGCTCAGCAGTGTAACCGATGGCGGCATCTGCTCCGGCACCGTGACTGGTTCAGCTGTCGTTACCGAAAATGAACTACCCACTGCCGTACTATCCGGCTCGGGTGATATTTGTATGGGAAGTGGTATCCCCGTTAATCTGACTATTACCCTGACGGGAAATGGCCCCTGGAATGTCGTTTACCTGAATGGCAACGGCAATCCTGTCAACCTGACGGTTAACGCCAGCCCCTTTAATCTGCCCATTACCCAGGCGAATGCCGGAACGATCTCGCTCGTATCGGTGGTCGACAACAACGGTTGTGAGGGTACCGTATCCGGAACTTCACAGGTCAACGTCATTGGTTCACCAACCACTACGGTTGCTACCGAGTGTGATGATACCAATACGGAGTTTGTCGTGATCATCACTATCAGCAATGGTGACCCGGCAACTTATTCTGTTACCCCGGCGACTGGCACACTGGTTGGGAATATCTTTACCAGTGACCCCATCCCCTCCGGAGACGGTTACTCCTTCACCGTCGATGACGCAAATAGCTGTAATCCAAAGTTAGTGTCCGACGATATTGTGCTCTGCGACTGTACCAGTGCCGTTGGAGAAATGGATCAAACCATGCTTGAAACCTGCGGCGATGGTCCCATCGATGCCTTTATATACGACAATACGAATGAAGTTTTTGACGGGGATGATGTACAGATGTATGTGCTGCACAATGGCAATTCTGCCTCTATCGTCCCTCCGATAATCATGGTCAGCCCCGATGCAGTTGTATCATTTGACCCTGCTCAAATGAACTACGGTACAATCTATTACCTCTCAGCTGTTGTTGGCAATGCCGGCGGCGCACAAGGCATCGACCTTACTGACCCCTGTCTGCAAGTGGCCCAGGGTACGCCAGTTGTTTTCTACGAAATACCAACCGCCTCCATGGTGGGCTCTACTGAAGTTTGTGAAGGTAATTCAACAGACCTGACCATCACCCTAACCGGTGCCGCTCCCTGGACCATCACCATTAACGGCACCCAGGTATCGGTCATTGAATCTCCATATACATATACTGTTACGCCAGGTGTAACAACAGATTATAGCCTGACTGAAGTAACCGATGATAATGGCTGTACCAGCCCGGTTACAGATGTGGAGACGGTTACAGTCAATACTTCTCCGGAAGTCCAGAACATTACCGAAACCTGCAATGGATCGGGTACGGCTTATACCGTCAGCTTTGAAATTACTGGTGGTGATCCAAGTTGCTACACGGTAGAACCTGCCACCGGTACGCTGACCGGGAATATTTTTACCAGCGATCCAATTGATGGTGGGCTTGGCTATTCTTTTGAAGTTTATGACTGTAATGGATGCCCTTCTGTGATTGTGGACAAGCCCCTGGTAGATTGTAACTGCATTTCGGAAGCAGGAGACATGACAGCCGATGACATCAACGTTTGTGGCGATGAGATCGCAGCGGTCAATTATGAAGGAGGTGAAACGCTGGACGATGACGATGCCCTCTGTTTTATTTTACACAGCGGCAACGCTCAAGCTCCAATCGCTTCCAACACAACGCCCGACTTCAGTTTCGATCCCAATACGATGACGATTGGAACTCAATACTTCATATGCCCGGTAGTTGGAAATGATGATGGTTCGGGTTGTGTAGATCTCAATGATCCATGTCTGAGCATTGGAGGCTGTGCCCTGGTACGATTCCGGGTGATCCCAACAGCTACACTTACAACCGGCGATGTTATTTGCGAAGGTGAAACAGGCAGCCTGACGGTTGAATTTACTGGTTCGGGGCCATGGACTTTTGAATACCAGGATGCTGCGGGGACGGTCAATTCCCTGAATGCCGCCAACAGCCCGTTCTCTTTTAACGTCACCCCGGGTGTGACGACAGACTACTCTCTGGTCAGTATGGTCGGCAGATTTTGCGACGGAACCGTTAGCGGCGGAGCTACCGTATCTGTCAATCAGGCACCGGAAGCCAGCGTGACCAGCCTGGATTGTAATTCAACCTCTACTGCTTACACGGTGACCGTTGAAATTACGGGTGGTGATCCTGCCTCGTACAGTGTGATACCTGCAAACGGCAGCTTAAGTGGAAACATTTTCACCAGCAACCCTTACGTCAATAATGATACTTTCATCTTTTCCATTGATGACCAGTTCCAATGTGGACCGGTGATTATCGAAGGTGGCTTCAATTGCGATTGTATCACTGATGCAGGTGTTATGCCGACCAGTCAGTTGGATTTCTGCCTGGGCGATGTAATTGCCGGGGGTTTTACCCAAAACCCCATGCTGGACTCGGATGACAGCCTCATTTATGTTCTTCATACCAGTAGTGGAAATACGCTTGGAACGATCATCGACATCAACAGTGAGCCTACCTTTGATTTTGACCCGGCCACTATGTCTACCGGTACAGTTTATTATGTAAGCGCGGTTGCCGGAAACGGATTGCCCGATGGAACGGTGGACCTGACCGATTTCTGTCTGAGCGTGGCTCCCGGAACACCGATTTTCTTCAATGACCTGCCAACGGCCGTTGTCAGCGGTTCTACGACCCTCTGCAACGGTGACAATACCGATGTAACATTTACAGTTACCGGAGTAGGGCCATTCACCATCAATTATAATCTGAATGGTGTACCACAGCCTCCACAGGTGATTCCGGTTGCGGGTTCATTTGACATCAATATCACTCCGACGGACCCGGTTACTTACACGCTGGTTTCAATAGACGACCAGGGCACTGGCTGTTCCAATGTTGCCGACGCCGAAATTGAAATTTTGGTGAATCAACCCGTTGAGGCCGGCACTCCTTATGACGACTTTGAGGTATGTGATAATGTCGGAACAACCATTAGTTTGTTTGAAAACCTGGTTGGCTTTGACTATGGCGGAACCTGGACGGGCCCCAACAATAACGTTTTACCCAATGGTGCCTTGAATACCTCTACGTTGGCACCGGGAGATTATGTTTACACCTACACCGTCAGCGGTCAGGCTCCCTGCCCCGACGATGTTTCAACGGTAGATGTCATCATTCATCCGGCTCCGGTTGCCGACGCTGGCACCAATGTGGACCTCGATTGCAACCTTACTTCCGAAACCATCGGTGGCAGCGGAACAACGCCAGGTATGGCTTATTCCTGGGACGGGAACGTTTCGGATTCGACTATCGCCAATCCGACGATCAGTGAAGCGGGTGAATTTGTCCTGACAGTAACTTCACCGTTCAACTGTGTGGACATGGACACGGTATATGCCTTTATTTCCAACGAACAGCCGATTCCGGTCATTAATTTTTCTGACATCAGCTGCTTCGGCTTGAACGACGGTTTCATGACCATTGAAAGCATTTCCGGAGGCCAGCCTCCTTACACTTGTTCTTTCAATGGCGGGCCTTTCACCAGCGATAAATCATTTATCAACCTGACTCCTGGCTCATACAGCCTGGTCGTACAAGATGCAGGAGGCTGCCAAAGCCCTCTGATCACGTTCAACATTGCCGAACCGGAAGAAGTAACCGTTGACCTTGTGCCAAATATCGAAGGTACACCACCGGTGGCTGATTACAATTCTCCGTTCACTATTGAGGTGGTTTCCAACCCGCCGTTCTCTGAAATGGATACGGTAATCTGGACTTATTCCGGCAATTTCAATGATTCTTTGTTCTGTGCATCTTGCCAAACCAATGAGGTCTCGCTGGAATACCAGACTCAATTTTCCATCACCGTCTCTGAAAACGGCTGTACAGATGAGGATGACCTGACGATCTTCGTTCGCAGGGATCACCTCATTTATGTGCCAAATGCCTTTTCTCCCAATGGTCGGGACGATGACCGCAATGAGCTCTTCCGGATATTTGCTGCTGAAGATACCAATGTGAAAAACATCAAGTCTTTCCTTGTTTTCAACCGTTGGGGAGAAACCGTCTTTGAATTCTACAATTTCCACCCGATCAATGATCCAAAAATCGGATGGGACGGCACACACCGTGGCGAATTGATGAATCCCGGCGTGTTTGCCTGGACAGCAGAAGTCGAATTCGAAGATAACGTTGTTCGTTTTTACAAAGGAGAGGTCACTTTGATCCGTTAATTCTACTTGCAGAGACCACTAAAAGAGAGGTAAAATCTTCGGATCTTACCTCTCTTTTTTTTTACCATTGCCCTTTATTTTTAACTATTCAAGCTGACTAGAGCCACCATGCCTGTATTGACCCAATCCACATTCCGTCGTTCTCCCCTGTTATTCAATGGTCACCTTGAGTCTATTGCCCCTGCCCTTTTCCGGAAAATCACGGACGTAACCTACGAGAGGGAACGGCTGACCTTAACCGATGGAGATTTTGTCGACCTTGACTGGATAGACAACCACAGCAAACAACTGGTTTTGCTATCGCACGGTCTGGAGGGAAATTCTACCCGTCAATATGTGGCCGGGATGGCGAGATTTTTTTCCGAAAAAAAATGGGACGTTCTCGCCTGGAATTGCCGGTCGTGCAGTGGCGAAATGAACCGGGCGCTCCGGATGTACCACCACGGGGAGATCGGGGATATTGGTGAAGTTATAGATCACGCCCTGCGTACCAGGCATTATGAAAAAGTCATATTGATCGGGTTTAGTATGGGCGCCAACATTAGCATGAAATACCTGGGGGTAAACAAGCACAGCCTGCCCGATGTTATCCGGGCTTGCGTGGCTTTCTCCGCTCCAACAGACCTCGAGGCAGGTGCCAATATTTTGGATCAGCCCGGCAATATTATTTATAAAAAAAGATTTCTTAAAAACCTGAAAATCAAGCTGGAACAAAAAAATGAACAGTACCCAGGCGCTATCAATCTGGCAGCTTTTTCAACCATTAAGGCCTGGCGCGACTTTGATGAACTATATTCCGCCCCCATGAACCAATATAAAAATGCAGCGGCTTTTTATCAGGACGCTTCGGCCAAAAACTTCATGCCCGGCATTCGCATACCAACTTTGCTTATACAGGCTAAAAACGACCCGATTCTTCCCAAAGAATGTTATCCTGTTGACCTGTGTCGCCAATTGAAAAATGTTTTTCTGGAAATACCGGACCACGGAGGTCATGTCGGCTTTTGGCGACCCGGGGAAAGATACAGCTGGTCGGAGCGCCGGGCTTTTGAGTTTATCAGTACCGAAAAAGTATAAATCAATGACCATACAGCGCCCCCTCAGTTTTCTTAACATAAAATTCCCCAACTCCGTAATACTTATTAATTTTGCCAAACGTTTTTTGAGGCAAACTCTAAAAAGTTGAAAATCAATAATATAAACATGATTTTGCACAAACTTTTCCCCTTAGTTCTTGGCTTGACCATTTTCGTTGCTTGTGGAGAGGACGAACCCAAAGCCCCGACATACGATAAAGAATACCTGATTGGAAGATGGGAGCTGACAGATGCCTGGCGAAGCAATAAAAAGACGGAGACACTTACCGGTATTTACTACGAATTTGCCACCACCGGTAAAATGAATACTAACTTCACGCTGGATATGACCGATGGCGAATTCCCCTACGAGTTTGACGGTCGCAATATTATCCAAAAGGGAAAAATGGATCGTTCCTATACGATCGACTCCCTGACAAGGGAAACCCTCATTTTCTCCACCGTATTCAATGACTCTAACTTCAAACTGGCATTGGTTAAAAAAGTACCAGTCGAATCTGAAGAAGAGAAAGAACTTTAAGGATACAGGTTATTTAAATAATCAATTAAACAATCACTTTCCCGGTAATATTTTTCTATAAATTTCCACCAGTTTTTTTTCTTCTTTTTCCCAAATTAATTCTTTCCCTGCCTCCCTGCTTTTTTCACATAATTCCAGGTACATTTTTTTATTATTTTTTAAATCATTTATTGCTTTTACGATTTCAGCAGCCGACAAATTCTCCAATAAATATAATGCCTGGCATTCCCGGTTTAACTTTGTATATTCCGGGAAAGCCATACAAAGTGATGGTATCCCGGCTTGCATATAATCAAATGTTTTATTGGCGAGAGAATAGTAATAATTCAAACCTTTATTTTGTAATAAATTAAGACCAAGGTGGGCGCGGTTGGTTAT
>JBFIJS010000039.1:0-13100 GCA_041600595.1 Saprospiraceae bacterium
AAAAAAAAACAGCCTTTGCCGGACCGACCGCAAAGGCTGTTTTTTTTTGCTGCATTAAGCGATCTGTCTATTGCTCCTCTTGATGAGGTGGTTTTTTTCGGAAAATAAAATAGACTAATATCAGCGCAGGAATGACGATATAGATCACCCAGGTGACCCAGGATGACCAATCCGTTGGGGTATAATCGGAAGGAATGTCCCGAGGTGCCTGGGCAAGAATTTGTGTCTGTTGAAAAAATAGAATGCTGGCAATCAGCCCTTTGAATAAAAAAGAAGTTATGCTGGGTTTCATGATAGGAAATTTTAGGATAAAGAAGGTAGCACAATCGCTACAATCCTATAACCGATCAGAGACCAGCATGTTCTAATAATGGGAAAAGGTACTTTTTATCGCACTGTTCCCAATTTTTTGCATTCGCAAAATTTAAAAGAGATGGTTGAGTACTCAACTTCTTCAACCCTCTCAACTTCTGATTTATTCTTTTACTGCTTCCACCTTCTCGTTCATCACCTTCGCCTGGTGCGAAATAGACTCCTGGTGAACAGCCCGGAGCACTGTCTCCACGAAGCGCTTGCTGAGGCCCTTTTTTTCACCAACCTGGAAGGCATGCTCTAAAATCTCATTCCAGCGGGCCGGTTGCAGAATGGCGATATTGTTCTCTTTTTTATACTCACCAATCTGGTCGGCCACTTCCATACGCTTGCCGAACAGGTCCATCAGTTGGTTGTCGATTTCGTCGATGCGGTGACGGAGGTAGTCAATGGTTTTCAGAAAAGAAACGTCGTCGGTTGTTTGCTCCCTGATCACTAATTCTTTAACCAGGACCCCGAAGCGGTGTGGGGTAATTTGCTGGGCGGCATCACTCCAGGCATTATCGGGGGTAGGGTGTACCTCGGTCATCAGGCCGTCGTAATTGAGGTCAAGGGCTTGTTGAGCAACAGCTTGCAGCAAATCCCGCCGGCCGCAAATATGGCTGTTGTCACAGATAATCTGGAGATCGGGAAATTGCCGTTTGAGTTCAATGGGCAACTGCCACATGGGAGTGTTGCGGTATTTGGTTTCTCCGTGGTAATGAAAGCCCCGGTGGATCACGCCGATCCTGGTAACGCCCGCCTTGGCGATCCGCTCTATGGCACCGATCCACAGTTTCAAGTCGGCATTGATCGGGTTTTTTATCAAAACGGGGATGTCCAGGCCCTGCATGGCATCGGCCACTTCCTGCACTGAAAAGGGGTTAACCGTGGTGCGGGCACCGATCCAAAACACATCGATGCCATGCTTCATCGCATCGAACACGTGTTGGGTGTTGGCAACCTCGGTGGTCACTTTCATGCCCGTTTCCTGCTTGACCTTTTGCAACCATTTTAGGCCGGGTGCCCCAACTCCTTCGAACGCACCAGGCCGGGTGCGGGGCTTCCAGATGCCTGCCCGGTAGAGGTCGATACCAACATTCTTCAGGCCTCGGGCCGTTTCCAAAACTTGCTCCTCGGTTTCGGCACTGCACGGGCCGGCGATGAGGATAGGTCGTTCCTTTTTTTCAAAAACTGGTTGAAATTGCATATGAGATCGGTTGACTGCGGGCGGTCGGCGGCAAGCAGGAAAATCGTTTGCCGCCAACCATGGACCGCTATTGCAAAGTATTATTTCGTTTTAATGTTATCCGAGAATGTCTCTGATTCTGTTGGCTTCTTTCATTTGTTGGTGGAAACCAGCAAAATCCTTTTTTATTAAAAAACTCCTGAATTGCGACAACACGTTGATGTGTTCATCCAAAACATCCAGCACGTTGTCCCGGTTTTGCCGGAAGATGGGCGTCCACATGTCCGGTGAGCTTTTGGCCAGGCGGACCGTGGAGGCAAAGCCACTGCTCGCCAATTCGAAAATCTGTTTTTCGTCTTTTTCTTTTTCCAAAACAGTGAGCGCCAGTGCAAATGAGCTGATGTGGGAAATATGCGACACATAAGCGGTATGCACATCGTGTTCTAGTCCGCCGAGATAAGCTATTTTCATATCCATGGACCGGTACATCTTTTCTACGATTTCGACTGAGGCCGGAAGACTTTTTTCCCCTTCGCAAATAACAGTGTATTTGTTTTTGAAAAGGCCGGGGATAGCCGCTTCGATGCCCGAATACTCTGTTCCGGCCATAGGATGTGTAGCTACGTAGTGTGCACGTTTGGGATGGTTTTCTACTGTTTGTAAAATGCGTTGCTTGGTTGAGCCAACATCAATCACTGTTTGGTTGTCCACCAAATCCAGGATCATTGGCAGTAATTTCAGCATAACATCTACAGGTGTGGCTAAAATAACCAGGTCGGCATTTCTTACACCTTCCTCTATGTTCATGGCTTCGTCTATAATGCGCCGGCGCAGGGCCTTGTCAAGGCTTTCCTGATGGCGATCCACGCCGATCACTTTTTTGGCAAAGCCATTTTCAATGAGGCTGATGGCCATGCTGCCCCCGATGTGTCCTGTACCTATAATGGTTACGGTCATTTATTGAGTAGTTGAATGGATGAGAGCTTTGTTTGTGTGCCGGGTAAGATTCCTGACCCGGTTGATGGCATCGGCAAATTTTTCTTCTCCGGCGCAAAGGGAAATCCGGATGTAGTTATTTCCCTGCGTACCAAAGATGCCGCCTGGTGTCAGGAAAACATGTGCGTCATAAAGCAATGCGTCCGAAAGTGCGAACCCGTCTTGGTACCCCTTTGGCACACTGGCCCATACAAACATGCCTGATGTGCCGGCTTGCCACCGGCAACCCAGCAAGTCGAGTAGTTCAAATGCTTTTTCGCGTCGTTGGCGGTAAACGGCATTCAACTCCTCATACCAGCTCGGCGGAAGTTGCAAGGCTTTGGCTGCTGCCAGTTGTACAGGGCGGAACATCCCCGAGTCCATGTTGCTTTTAAACCGCAATACGGTTTTTATCAGGTCCGGATGTCCTGCCAGCATCCCGACCCGCCAGCCGGCCATATTGTGAGATTTACTGAGGGAGTTCAGTTCCAAAGCCACATCTTTTGCCCCCGGAGCCGCCAAAATGCTGAGGTGGTCTTCATTCAGGATAAAGCTGTAGGGATTGTCATTAACGATGAGGATGTGATGCCGGCGGGCGAAGCTGACCAGTTTCTCAAAAGAGGTCTTCTTGGCCTTGGCACCCGTTGGCATATTAGGATAATTGACCCAAAGTATCTTCACCTTGCCGAGGTCCGTTTTTTCCAGTTGCTCCAAATCCGGCAACCAGCCATTCTCCTCAGACAACTGATACTCGACTACCTCCGCTCCGGCCAGTTTAGTGGCAGTGGCATAAGCCGGGTAGCCTGGGTTTGGGACGAGGGCGGCATCACCTTCTTCCAGAAAACTCATGGCGATGTGTACGATTCCTTCCTTCGAACCAATCAGCGGCAACACTTCCTCATTTGGGTTCAGAGAGACGCTGTAAAATTGGTCGTACCAGGTGGCAAACGCATGGCGGAGCTCGGGTATGCCTGCATAACTTTGATAAGCATGGTTGTCGTCTTGCTGGCTATGGCTGTGCAGTGCTTCAACAACGGTAGGGTGGGGTGGAAGGTCGGGACTACCGATCCCGAGGTTGATAATGTCTACCCCTTGGCTCTTCATGGCAGCTATTTCCCTTAGTTTTTTCGAGAAATAATACTCCTGGACATTGCCAAGCCGGGAGGCCGGACGGATATTGATTTTTGCTGTAGTGCTCATACTTCAATATGTTTTCCTTGTTTGTATACACCTAATATTTTTAAATCGTGTACCAGCGGTTTCAGGGATTCGATCCCCTGGTGCCATTTCACTTGCCCATCGCAGATAAAATCAACAAAGAAGAAATATTCCCACTGTTTACCGGCGATGGGGATGGATTGGATTTTTGTTAAATTCAACTCGTACGCAGCCATGACGCTTAATACCTTATGCAGGCTACCGACCTGGTGGCTGACGGAGAAACAAAGTGATACTTTGTCCGCCTGCTCGTTGATATGTTGCTCGTTTTCTCGTTCGAGCACCAAAAAGCGGGTGTAGTTCTGCTTATTTGTTTCAATGCTTTCGGCAATCATTTCCAGACCGTACATGTCAGCGGCCAGGGAACTGGCGATAGCGCCCGTGTTTTTCATTTTTCCATCGGCAATCATTTTGGCACTAAGAGCAGTGTCTTCTGCTTCAACCAGGCGGATATGCCGGTGTTGAAGGAAATATTTTTTGCATTGAGCAATTGCCATGGGGTGCGAATGAACTTCTGTGAGGTCCGCCAACTGCTGCCCGGGCAGGGCCATGAGATTTTGTTTGATGCGGAGGTAGATCTCACCGGTTGCTTTGAGGTTGTTTTCGAGCAAACGGTAATAGTTGCTCATAATACCGCCTGCCAGGGTGTTTTCAATAGCCATCAAGCCTACATCCACCCTTTTGTTTAATATTAGATCCACCAAATCGTCGAAAGTATGACCCGGTACGATTTCGATCTTTTTTCCCTGAAAGTAATGCCGGGAGGCAATGTCGTGGAAAGCACCCGGGTAGCCTTGTATGGCTACTTTTTGCACAATTTCAGTTTCAGCGATTTTATCATTTGTTTCCGTTAAGGTGTTCATGCTGGATTTTATTGTAAATAAAAAAAGTCCCGGCGATGCGGAACTTTAGTTATTTGGATGAATTGTCATACTCAATATAGCTAAAGCTCCTATGGAGATCCATAAAAGAAAAAATTGTAGTAAAAGAAATTTGATTGGTTGGGCATCATGGTTAGGATACGTTGATATAGGGCAAAAAAAAATCCCGTTGAACGGGACTGTTAAATTTATAATCAAACCTGCTGAAAAAATTTAGCTGTCCCTTACGCTTGAGCATAAAAGTAAAAGCTAAAAAAGTAAAAACGGTTTTGATGCAGATTCATGATATAAATTTGAGTTACAAACATAGCCGTATTATCCTATTAGTGCAATGTTTCTTCAGAAAAACTATTGGTTAAATGACAAAAGCCCCGCAAACTGACTGAATTTGCGGGGCTTTCGGGTTGTAAAAATGGCCGGTTATGGCCGGATGTTTCGCTTGCTGATGCGAACTGTTTTGAGGACTTTGTTCGCCTCGCCGACTAAACTGACCAGATAAATTCCATCCGGGAGGTCGGACACATCGTAAGTGTTGGCGACGGAGGAAGCAAAAGTCCTGACTTGCTTGCCGAGAATATTGGATACCCAAATTTGTCTCACATGCTTCGGTTCCGACAGGGAAATATAGTTAGCTGTTGGGTTTGGGAAAACCCGAAGATTGGCTTTTTCCCTTTCAGTGACAGCCGTGATGTTCTCCACACAAACGTCGAAGTCGACCGTTGTATATTTGGTTGATGGTTTGTCGTAATTGCTAATTTCAATTTTGGGCGTGCAGCAGTTTGAAACTTGATTGGGTTTTAAATGCAAATCCAGGATGGCACTCTCTCCCGGAGCCAGAACCACAGGGGTATTGACGAGCCCTCCCTGGTTGGAGGTGACGGCTGAAGTATAGCAGTTGTTTTTATCACATACCAAATAACTCCAGGCCTCCGGACAAGTAGCGCCGGGAATAATCATCCATTTGACCCTCTGAGTTTCCGTGGTGTTGTTGGTCATTTCGGTACGAGCAACAGCCTCTGCATACGAATTGGACAGGTCGGCGGCAAAGCTATCAGCAAAGGGGCTTGGGGCCACCGTCACATCCTGCGCCAATACCTGGAGGGAAAGGAAAATGAATAAGAATAAAGGTAACAGTTGCTTCATATCGTTTATTTTAATAAGTCTGCAAATTTAAGCCAAAAATTGAGGTTTTGGTGCAAAGTCAAGATTTAATAGGCAAAAGTCAAGTCAATTATCGTTTCCTTAACACGGGTTGTGCAACAACTATAAGTCGACGATACTCCGTGCAAACCGGCCGCCATTAATGGCAAGGGTTAGGTGTGAAAAGTTGCCTGCCCTCGTGATTTTTTTCCTCGCCATACCCGCCCGGGATCGCGCCGGCTCTCTGGAGAAATGACCCGGCGGGCACCAAACTTGAAAAGATCATACTCCCGGAAACGCTCCTATCAGCTTTTTTCAAGACATAAACCAAACCATTCTTTTGTCCGGAGTCGTGTCTGTGTGACGGGGTTATTTAAAGGAAAACTTTAGTTAACAACCTTTGTTTCTCCAGTTGTAACAATTCAAAACAATAAAAAAATGAGAATTTCTGCTTTTAGGCGTGCCCACTTCAATGCCGCTCACCGCTTGCACAATCCGAAATGGTCGGATGAAAAAAATGCGGAAGTGTTTGGCCTGTGCAACTCCCCCAATTACCATGGCCACAATTATGATCTCGAAATTAAGGTGACCGGAGAGGTTGACCCGGAAACCGGATACCTTATCGATCTGAAGATCTTGAAAGATTTGGTCAAAGAGCAAATTGAAAACCGCTTTGATCACAAAAACCTCAACCTGGACACCGAGGAATTTAAAAATCTAAATCCGACCGCAGAAAATATCTGTTTTGTCATCTGGAATATTTTGCGGAGCCATTTGGACGATAAATACGAATTGGCCATCCGGCTTTACGAAACGCCAAGGAACTATGTCGAGTACCCGGCTTAAGTAGTAAAAAACAGCGCCTTTCTTTTTTGGGTTGATACGTGCGGCAAGTCGCTGCCAGCAGGCTAAATCAGAATTTAGCTGTCACTCATGGTTTCCTTTTTTGTGACAAACAGGCCGCCTGTTCTAAATATTTATTTGAGGACAGGCAAATGCACGGAAACAACAAATGACAAATCTCTCCTGTTGTTGGCTCCTGCAGCTGTTCAGTTTTTTGACTAATAAATTTAATACCCGGACTCTGCGCCATTTTCTGCAACCGGCGTACAGCGAATTTATCTTGTAGTCACTCTCTTCAAATAAGAATAATCATAAAACGGATTGACCGTAAAAAAAAACTAACGGTCAAAAATGAGAGCGTTACTATTGCTGTCATCAGCTGGGTAGATGCGGGTTAGCTGCATAATAAGTTGTCGGGTCGTATATTCATATTGTACAGTGCAGGTGGCGCTCGATTGAAGCAGGGTATTCTCCATTCGTAAGAGTCTGAAATTTAGGCCGTGTATGATTATTTTTTTTGAGGCGTTTTTTAAAAAACCTTATCTTACCTTTTTAATAAAACAATTGAGCCATGTATATTAAATTATATTTTCATATCATTCTTGCTGCGGGGGCACTCTCGTTCAATGCTCAGTCCCCAGCTTTTCATTTTGACCATGGCCTCGTTGCGCACTACACATTTAATAAATGTGATGCCAGAGATATAACTGCGAATAATCCTGCCGGAGAACTTGCCGGCGACCCCGGTTGTCATTGTGGAGTAGACGGCAACGCACTATTTTTTGACGGGGTCAACGATTATGTCGTTTTTCCCGGCATTGTTAACCGGCATTTTAATACCACTGATTTTACCGTTAGCTTTTATTTTAAACCAGGTAAATACAGCGTTTTCAAACAAAGCCTTTTGTCGAAAAGGGATAGCTGTCATGATTATCATCTGCTTGACCTTCAGCTTGATATAAACGGTCAGCTTGTAAAAACAGACCTTTACGAAACCCCTGACAAATATTTTCGGGATATATCACCGGAGCTGCCTCAGACGGATTGGGTGCATTTTGCATTGGTACGTAAAGGCATTTACGCTTATACTTATATCAACGGAACATTGCGCCGGGAAGGCCGCAGGTGCAGCGGGGTCGATATTGGAAATGAGGCGATGCTGGCTTTTTCAAACAGCCCCTGTCTTTCTTCGGGGCGCACAGTTCGGTTCAAAGGCGGGCTGGATGAACTCCGTATTTATGATCATGCCTTGTCTGATAAAGAGGTGGCAAAACTTTATGCGCTGCATCCTGTTGAAACGGCAGAGGTGGATTGCATAACCTTGCGTGAAGAAAAAGGTCTGGGAAAAATGGAAAGTGCCTATTTTTGCGCTAATGAATAAACCGCCCGGAAGTGTATTAGGTACACAGCCGAAATAAAATGTAAATAAAAATTATTCATTAACGGAGAGTGTTTTTTATTGAGCATAATTTTTTTGCCAAAAGATATTTTCCAATGAATAGTTGCTTTAAATCAATAATTATGTTTGGAGATTTATTAGGTAATATGCAGCAGCAACAAGAAGAAATGGCTGCGAAACTAAACAATATCACCGTTGAGGCTGAAGCTGGTGGAGGTGCCGTAAAAGTCAAAGCTACAGCTTCCCGAAAGATATTGAATATTTCAATCGACAAGGAAAAACTTGACTGGGATGATACAGAAATGGTAGAAGACCTTGTTTTGACTGCCATCAATAATGTATTGGAGAAAGCGGCTACTAAAGAAGCTGCTGAGTCGCAGAAACTAATATCGCAAATGATGCCACCGGGGCTGGGAGGGCTCGGCGATTTGTTTGGAAAATAAAAAGAAATCAGCTGTTTTTGCTTTATAAAAAAAAAGACGGAGAAAATGAAAAGGCATTTTCTCCGTCTTTTTTTTTCGGGCCGAATTAAACAGGTTTATTTTAAATTAAATTTCGTTCCGAGATAAAGTGAAGTGGTATAAATTTTATCTCGGTTGGTACCGATGCCGCCAGACATCATGAAGTGTTGGTAGTTGGGTTGAAAGAAGATCGTCCATTTTGGAGACAGGTAATATTCGGCACCCAAACCAATATTAGCCGACATGTAAAAATTATCCTGAAGTTGTCCGCCATCCAACAGGCCGTCCGGGAAATCTTTTTGTTGCTTTATACTTTTAGTGTCGTCGGGAGAACTGTTTCTATTGCCCTCGGTCGGGGGATTGAGAGATTCTTTTTGCACATCAAATTCATAGATCGTAGAAGTGACAAAATGGGCGGAGACACCGGCGGAAGCATATAGGCGCCACTTGCCAGAATTTTTGAAATGATACAGGGCATTGAGCGGCACTTGAAAGATGTCAAGCTGTATGCCGTTGAAATCTTCCTTTATGTAAAAGTTCAGTGTTTCGAAAATGAAGATAGGAGTGTTGGGGATATACCTTTTGAATGAATAAATGCCACCGGTTTGGTATTCCCACCGGTTTCTTTTGAAGCTAATGTTCACACCTCCTCCATAGCCACTGGCAAGGGTTTCGTTATAACCAGTCTGGACAGGCTCTCCAAAGACGCTGATTTGATCGGGCGGAGTCGTAACGTAGTTGACATCCGTTGTGGTAAAAATACTGAATCTCAGGTCGTTCTTTTTTCTGGCAGGGATGGTTTTAACGGCAGGCAATTCCCAGGCAAAGGAAGCGCTCACTTTTTCGATAGGTAACGTGGCCAGGGGCTTGGAGGCCGGATGTCTTTTTGCGGCCAGAAACTGTTGCTGTTTGAGTTTTTTGCTGGTGATTTCTGCTACACGTGATTGTGATTCGGAATGGGGCGGCTGAAGTGTCAGTTTTTTTGCGGGCAGGGGGTTGACCGGGTCCGTAGCCCATCCTGAGGAGGTTGTAGTCAATCCATCACCGGTGTCTGACGAAGTGTTTTTCAAAGCCTGTAGGGGGCTGCCACTCAGGACCGAGGGGATCAAAGCATGTCCTTTTTTGGATTTCAGCAAATGGTGCTTCTTGGCAGTAAAGGTGACGGTATTACCTGTTGCGGCATCCTCAGATTCCATGTTCATGGATAGATAGGAAGCAGCAGTCGTTGGATCGGCAGATATATTGCGTTGTGGTTGTTCGACCGGGGGGTGGAGGTCGGAGGAAACTGCCGGCTGCTGCCATTTTTCCAGCAGCGGCATAAACCGGAAAACGGTCAGTAATAGCAGCGCCATCAAAACGATTTCGGCGACCTTATAGCGATAGAGTTGATGGCGGATGGAAAATTCTTCTTCGAGCCTTTTAGCCATCAGGGACCAGTGGTGCTGCCTGAAGGAGGCTTCCAGGTCGTTGAGTTTTTCGTAGGCAACATCATCGAACTGGTTTTCTGCTTCGGAAGACTCCGTCGATTCATTGGCGTCGAGAACTTTTTCGAAAGCATCCCAGTCATTGGGGGGAATGGCAGCTCCAATGTTTTCCAGGCGGTTTTTAAAAAAACCATCCACTGCCTGCTGGGCGTCGAAATCCATGCGATGGGCCAGCAAGTCCCAGCTGCCCGGATCGTAACCTGCTTCGAGGCCCTCCAGTTTCTCCCGGATCACTTTATCGATATGCTGCTTATTTGGTCCCATCGTGTATCATGTTCTTGGCTGACAATTTAGCCTGTAGCTTGATTCTGGCTTTTACGAGGTTGGATCGTGATGTGCTTTCGGTTATGTCCAGAAGGTCAGCAATTTCTTTATGGGAATAACCTTCCAGAATGTATAAGTTGAAAACTGCCCGGTAGGCAGGAGAAAGTTCTTGTACGGCCTCTAAGATTTCTTGTTCTGACATTTGGCTCAAGGCATCCGCATCATTGGCACTGACACTGTAAGCCGTTTCGATATCCTCGGTACGGCGGCGTACCATTTTCCGGTAATAATCAATGGCGGTATTGACCATGATTCGCCGAATCCAGGAATAGAGAGAAGTGCCGGGTTCGTATTTGTTCAAATTTTTAAACACTTTAATGAACCCTTCGTGGAGGATGTCAAGGGCTTCGTCCTGACTGCCGGCATAGCGGAGACAAACCCCCATCATTTTGGGGTAATGCTCTTCGTAAAGCATTTTCTGTGCCCAACGCTCTTTACGGATGCACGCCGTGATCAGATCCTGTTCCTGATAACCGTATGGTATTGCGATGTCCATTCAGCTGTTGATTTCTTTGAGCCTCCGTCCAGTCCGCTGTTTTGTGTAGTTTTCAAACGTAGGGCGGCTGGGGAGTGCTGCTTATGGTTAAGGATGAAGTGATAAAAGCTCAGGTCATAGAGAGTTTGAGGTGGAAAGGTAACCAATTTTGGTTAAACGTATAGTAAGAAAGGAGACAAAAGCAGGGTTGCGATATGGCTGCCGGGGTCAGCGTGCCATCATTTTCCGACGGGCATTTGAGGTTCGAAACCCTGCCTTACTCACTCCAACATGCGTTTAAAAAAGTTACCTTTGCGCCCCAATTTAAAAAAGATGAGTTTAAAAAAAGAAATAGAAAAACGTAAGACGTTCGGCATCATTTCTCACCCGGATGCCGGAAAGACAACCCTGACCGAGAAGTTGCTGCTTTTTGGCGGTGCCATCCAAACCGCCGGGGCCGTAAAATCGAACAAAATAAAACGTTCGACGGTGTCGGATTTTATGGAAATCGAAAAACAACGTGGTATCTCTGTGGCTACGTCTGTCATGGCCTTTGAATACCGGGATAAAAAAATCAATATCCTCGACACACCGGGTCACCAGGATTTTGCGGAAGACACCTACCGAACCCTCACGGCCGTCGATAGTGCGATCGTGGTGATCGATGTGGCGAAGGGGGTCGAGGCACAAACCGAAAAGCTGGTCAGCGTTTGTCGTCGGCGCAGCACACCGATCATTGTTTTTATCAATAAGTTGGACCGGGAAGGGCAAGACCCCTTCATCCTGCTGGACGAACTGGAGCAAAAACTCAATCTCATCGTCAGGCCGCTGAGTTGGCCTGTAGGGATGGGAGGGGCTTTTCAGGGTGTTTACAGCCTCTATGAAAAAAAGCTGGTATTGTTCAGGCCACATGGCAAACAAGCAACCGATGAGGTCATTGAATTCAGTGATTTGCAGAGCGACGAACTCGAAAAACACATCGGCGAACGGGCGGCTAAAACCCTGCGTGAAGAAGTAAACATGGTAGAGGAAGTTTACCCCCCATTCAATAAAGACGACTATATGGAGGGGCTGTTGTCCCCTGTCTTTTTCGGGTCGGCGGTCAATAATTTTGGCGTCCGGGAGCTCCTCGACTGCTTCGTTGATATCGCCCCGACCCCACTTCCTCGCCAAACCGAAGAGCGGGAAGTGAAACCAATGGAGGATAAATTCACGGGGTTTGTTTTTAAAATACACGCCAATATCGACCCCCGGCATCGGGACAGGATCGCTTTCCTCCGCATTTGTTCGGGCAAGTTTGAGCGCAATACGAACTACCTCCACGTTCGCCAGGGCAAGAACATGCGATTCTCCAACCCGACCAGTTTTATGGCTTCAAAAAAAGAAATCGTGGACGAGGCCTTTCCCGGCGATGTGGTCGGCTTGTACGATACGGGCAACTTCAAAATCGGCGATACCCTCACGGAAGGGGAGGAGCTGCATTTCACCGGTATTCCAAGTTTTTCTCCGGAACAATTCCGCTATGTAGAAAACGCCGACCCGATGAAATCCAAACAACTGGCAAAAGGGTTGGAGCAACTCATGGATGAGGGAGTGGCTCAGTTGTTTACCAAGGAAAACAATGGGCGGAAAATTATTGGTACGGTTGGGGCCTTGCAGTTCGAGGTGATTCAATACAGGCTCGAACACGAATACGGGGCTAAATGCCGCTACGAACCAACCAATATGTACAAGGCCTGCTGGGTAACCTGCGATGATAAAGCGGCGATGAAAGAATTTGAATCGCGCCGCAAAAAAGACCTCGCCCGCGATAAAGACGGCAACCTGGTCTTCCTGGCGGAAAGTGCCTGGGCTCTGAAAATGGCTCAGGACAACCATCCTAAAGTAGCGTTTCACTTCACGACTGATTTGAGAAAGGGAAAATGATGAGGCAGCATGTCCGGACGCAACAGGCGCCTAAAACCTTGACTTAAAGTGCCGGCAATCACCACCGTTGGGGAAAACAAAAAAGCCTTGTCTCTTTGCAGGAACAAGGCTTTTTTGACTTGGGAAAAGGTGATTTTAATTGAAAACCATTTTTCCGTTTACTTGATAAAGGTAAATGATCAGGATGATGAAAAGCAAAAAATAGATGATGAACCACATCATGAACTTGCCTTTTTTACCTTCATTTTCGATATGATCTGACATAATTATATTTTTTAGTGAACGGTATTTTTTGATTGCGTTGCAAAAGTACATTTGCCCTCCCTCTTTTCCAAACAGTTCTGTGATTGGTTGATTTGTGTTTGAGCCCGTGACTGGTTAAGTTTGCCGTTTTTCAATAACCCAGTGATCTTCAGTACTGTGTAATCTAAATT
>JBFIJS010000040.1:0-13083 GCA_041600595.1 Saprospiraceae bacterium
CGTGAAGTTCGAACCGGACAGTGATTTGGTTAGGACCATCATCTATGATGCCAGAGGTATTGATCGTGGTTATGCTTTAGCATTGGATAGCAATGATAATGTATACGCAGCTGGGCAGGGAGATGGATTGCACGTGGTGAAATTATCTGCTGAATTTTCCCTCGAATTAAATCCCGGGCGGGAACTATATGTACGGGGCAGTTATTTTTGGAATTTTGCCAGTCAGGAAAGTGTATGGTTTAAAGAAAGAAAAGAATTATTTCGGAAAGAAAAACGGCTGCCCGTCAAGGACGATCGCTTATTTATTTCGCAATCAGGTATTCCATTTAATCAAAGAATAACGCCTGAGGAGTCTATTGCGATCACAGTGGGGCTTTTGTTTAAATAATTATTTTTCAAAAAGGAATAATTGAAAAAAAAAAACGGGAGCAGTACGTGATTTAAAAATCGTAGCACTTCGCTTTTTTTCTACTGCCATACCTTTTTTTTCTGCCGGCATCCGACCGGTTGAAAAGATTTAAGCCCAGGTGTATATAATTAAATTTAATAGCGAAATACACATCTGATCCGGTAAAATCGGCTTTTCTGAACAGGCTGCCAACCTTGTCGGATCCAATAACCAGAAACCCAAGTCTGGCAGCCAGCCCCGTCCTGACCTCCTGCCAGTTCAACAAACTAATGGGCATAGAAACGGAGAACCACCGGTGCTCGTACCGGGGAGTCAGGGCCAGGAGACTTTCCCGTCGCGGACTCAGCTGGCCGGTAGGAAAACGGTGCATGAGCAACCCGTTCAGATAAATATTTTCTGTAAAACTATAATCAGCCTGGAGGTTAATGGCTGTTGGCAGCGATAATTTAAAGCGGTCTCCTGTCTGGGAAGCCAGAGAGTCGCCCAATGCTTCACTGCTGAAAAACTGCAAGATTTCTTCCGCCTCCTGCGGGTATTCGAAATCGTCAAAGTCCCGGAAATTTAATTGGAAAGTGTTAGGGTTTTCAGTCGTGTGGGCTTGTGCATTTTTATCGAAGTCGATAAACCCGATGTCGAGCAGGGAAGCGCTAAAACGCCATTTGTAACCCTCGGTATATTCCTGGATAACATAGAGGAGGCCGATGTCAAATCCGACGCCACTGCCGTTTGGTGTCAGGCCATAGTCACTTTCCTGCAAATTGGAGGTGGTCAGGCCATAATTCCCGTGGCTATCTCCTACGGAAATGTTGTCGCCGGGGAGTTTGGTATGGGTCCATGGTTGGAGGTTCTCAATGTAGCCAGCTTCGTACCCGGTTAATTTTTTCAGGTTGAAGCCTGCGCCAAAAAATCCAGTATAGGTAGGGATTTTCGTGGCATAATTCAGCCCTACTTCCAGCCAGGTGATGAGTGCTCCTGTAAAAGGTTCTGCTGAGAAAGGTTCGAAGAAGGGCCGGGAGTCGTATTTATAATAACTAAATTCGTTGGGCAGATCCAGAGTGCTTGCCGAAGCCCTCAGATTGGTGAAAAAACCGAGGGAATGGTTTTCGTGCACCTTGATCGCCAGAGAGGGGCCGGCTACAAAGGAATTGAAGGAAAAAAAGCGTTTGTCACCATCGTCGTAAAAATCGACGATGTACTCATCCATGGCAAAATTATTATCTACGTTTTGGGCCATTATGAACGCAGCCTCGTCCGCGTGTTTCCACAAATCAATAACACTGGTGTTTTTGATAAAACCGTAATTGTTGTCCAGATAGAGGCCGGCGCCAGCCAGGTTGATATCCCACGGCAGAGGGTTGGTAAGGTTGCCGGCAGGGTTGATGGAAAAACTGCTGGCCCCTGCGTAATTTTCCAAACGCAAGCCGAGGTGCTCTTGCGAGAAGGCAAAAACTGGAAGTAATAAGCAGAGTAATGAGAAGTTGAACTTCATAAGTCATCAGGTGATAATGGATACTGTATTTGTATACTGTATCCAAAAAGCTTGCCCCCTCTAACTGAGTTTTTATTGCCATTAGTATGACCGGCCAATTGGCGCAGGGGCGGATTGTGCAAAAGGTGTGGGATCAGTCCCGCAGCTGGCAGGCGGTTTAAGGCCTGTGGGACGACCGTTTTCAGGGAAAAAATATTTCTGTTGCCCGATAAAAAACACCTTTGATGCGAGTCGCCGGGTTCCTCCACAGTGAGGTTATTTTGCGGTTTTCAGTTTTCAGTTTGCGGTGGGCATTTTTCAGTTTTCAGTTTTCAGTGGGCAGTTTAGAGTAGCAGGGCTGAAATTTTCGGTAAAAAGATCAATGCGCCAACAGTAGCGGCGCCGATTGCTATCAGCAGGACCGCTCCGGCGGCGAGGTCTTTGGCGTGTCCGGCCAGCGGATGTTGTTCAGGAGAGGCGAGGTCGGTCAGGTCTTCGATGGCCGTGTTGAATGCTTCTGCCGAGAGAACACCGGCAATGGACAAGGCGACCAGGCACCACTCAACGGTCGTTATTGTAAAATAAATTCCGGCCAGTACCACTGTCACCGTTGCGAATAGGTGGATCCTGGCATTGGGCTGCGTCCGAAACAGCCTGCCAATGCCCTGAAACGCATACCGGAAACTATTGAGCCGTTTTTTTAGCATGGTGGCGGTGCTTGATAAAATGATAAGTCCCCAGGATTCCAAGGTGCTGTCCCTGTCTTCCTTCAATATTCAAAAAACTGGTGCAGACAAATTCTCCCGAGTAAAAGATGTGGTCGAGCGGCAAATCCCAGATGGAGACCCTGCCAGCTACAGACGTGGGCATAAAACCGGTTCGGCTTTCGATGAGCCCGGCATTGTCCAGGAAAGCCCGGATCTGGTCGGACCAGGAGACAGCATTGAATTCGCCAACGACGAGCATTGGCCCTTCGGCCAGTGCCACTTTTTTTTCCACTAAATTCAAATGTTCCCGCAGGCGTTTTTTGGAAAATTCATCCAACGCCGGCCGGGTATGTACGCTGATAAAATTAAAAGGAATCTCGTTGGCTTCGATCTGCCCTTTGAGGTTCGGGATTTCGTTGAAATACAGCGTATCAATGTTCTGCAATTTGTGTTTCGATAATACGGACATACCGTAGAGGCCAATGTCCAGCATGGTATGGTTATAAGGGTGGCTGTTGAGAAAAGAGTCGCGCAGGAGTTGTTCCCAGTTGGGGGTTACTTCATGAAAGAAAAATACATCGGCGTCGATTGCTTCCACCACAGAAGTCACCTCCGAGCGGGAACTGACATTGGTCAGGTTAAGATGGGCTATGGTCAGGTCAGCGACCTGAGGCTGCGGAGAGGGGCTTTCGTTTTGGCGCTCCTGTGCCTTTTGTTGTCTGATGCCTTCTACGCCGTTAATATTTACGGAGTATTTCAGGTAAAAGCACAACAACACACAGCCGCCAAAGAAGGAAAATGTCAGCCGGGGTTGTTTTGCAAAAAGGAAAACGATGCCTGCCAGCAAATAAAGTAGCATCAGCTGAACGGCATAGTTAACGACCCACGATAAAGGAGCGATAACATCCGGAAACACACATAAAAGAACCCCAATTACAATGGCTGTCGTAATGATGCCATGCAGGATGGGATGCGATAATAGTTTTCCGAACATGAACGGTCTGGTGGTTTAAAATTAGAATGGTCGGAGGAGCACTCTACCGGTCGGAGGATCCCTTTTCAAAAGGAATGGAAAGAGATTTTGCTTTGGCTGCTCACAGTGCCATCGGTTTTCAAAAAACAAAGGTAGGCAAGTTGTATTATACCGATTCCGAAATGGTTTGGGAAAGTTGTAACCTTTTCTTCATCATTGCCGGATATTGGGTGTATTCATCTTTTATTTTTGAAAAACGTAGTCAGTAGTTGGCTGCATTCTTCCATCATGATCCCAAACTCAACTTTTGTCTTTGGGTGTAAAAGCATTTTTCCGTGCCGCATGAACCCTCTTTTATCATCGTCGGCCCCGTACACCAAACGGCCGAGCTGCGACCAGGCCAACGCTCCCGCACACATAACACACGGCTCCAGGGTGACAAACAAGGTGCATTCGTCGAGGTATTTGCTGCCCAGGGCATTGGCGGCAGCCGTCAGAGCCAGCATTTCGGCGTGGGCAGTTACATCGTTCAGCAGTTCGGTCTGGTTGTGTGCCCGGGCAATGATGCGGTTGCGACAAACGACGACCGCTCCAACCGGGACTTCATCTGCTTCATAAGCTTTCTGCGCCTCAAGCAGGGCTTGTTTCATAAAATGTGTATCGGAATGGACCGTTAGCATAAGTTTTCAGTTTTCAGTTTTCAGTTTGAGCTAAGCGAAATGCCGAACTCGCTTCGTGGTGGCAGTTCTCAGTCGGCGGAACATGAGTTAGCAATTTACCGGCGGGCAAGGTCATCAATTTTTTATTTTTATAAAAATCAAAAACCTTCCCTAAAAATAACCTTAAACCCAGCCCGACTGTTAAGTAGTTGATGTTAACTAATTGACACTCAAAAAAAGCATAAAGCATTGATTTGTAAAATGTTGCAAAACTGCATACTGCCGACTTATTACTGCCGACTGCTTATCTGTTTTTAGGTATTCTGAAATTTCTAAATTCTTGGTTTTCAATTTCAGTTGAAACTCTGCTACTTTTGCAAATGGAAAACGGAAAAATAAACAACACCAAATTTCTGGGCGAAGCCCTTACTTTCGACGACGTTCTACTCGTCCCTTCCTACTCTGAAGTATTGCCACGCGACGTGGATATTTCCACCCAGTTTACCCGTAACATACGCCTGAATGTGCCTATTGTCTCGGCAGCCATGGATACCGTGACCGAAGACAAACTGGCAATCGGTATTGCCCGGCAAGGTGGCATTGGCATCATCCATAAAAACATGACGATTGCCCAACAGGCCGATATGGTCCGTAAGGTAAAACGTTCGGAAAGCGGGATGATCCTCGATCCCGTCACTTTACGGGCCGATGCGCTGGTTGGTGACGCCTGGGCATTGATGAAAAAATACCACATTGGAGGCATTCCTATCGTGGATGAAAACGACAAGCTCATCGGTATCCTCACCAACCGGGACTTGCGGTTTGAAAAAAACCAGAGCCGGCCAGTGCAGGAAGTGATGACTTCTGAAAACCTCATCATCGCACCTGTCGGCACCGATCTGGAAAAAGCACAGGACATTCTGCAGGGATATAAAATTGAGAAGTTACCCGTAGTGGACGACCACGGCACGCTGGTCGGCCTCATTACCTATAAAGACTTGATGAAAGTGGAGGATTATCCCCGGTCCTGCAAAGACACCTACGGCCGTTTGGTCGTCGGCGCTGCGGTCGGCGTCACAACCGACATGATGGAGCGGGTAGATGCTCTGGTTCAAGTCGGAGTTGATGTTATTTGCATTGATACTGCACACGGCCATTCCAAAGGTGTGCTGGATGCCGTCAGAGAAGTGAAAAGAAAACATCCCGACCTGGAAGTTGTCGGTGGCAATGTTGCGACGGGGGCCGGAGCGAAGGCACTGGCCGACGCCGGTGTAGATGCTGTCAAAGTAGGTGTCGGACCGGGTAGTATTTGTACAACCAGAGTTGTCGCGGGCGTTGGAGTGCCGCAGCTGTCAGCCATTTATGAAACATCAAGAGCACTGCGAGGCACAGGCGTTCCCGTTATCGGTGACGGAGGTATTCGCTTCTCCGGCGACATTGTAAAAGCCCTGGCTGCCGGTGCCAATACGATCATGGCGGGCGGCCTTTTCGCCGGAGTGGAAGAAGCACCGGGCGAAACGGTTCTGTACGATGGCCGGAAATTCAAAGTTTACCGGGGCATGGGATCGCTCGGGGCAATGGATCAGGGCTCGAAAGACCGCTATTTCCAGGACGTAGAAGACGATATTAAGAAGCTGGTGCCGGAAGGCATCGAAGGTCGGGTTCCTTTTAAGGGAAATGTGGAGGAAGTCATGGTGCAATACCTGGGCGGGCTGCGGGCTGGCATGGGCTATTGCGGAGCCATGACCATCGATGATTTACAGAAAGCTCAATTCGTAAAAATATCCGGTGCCGGTATCCGGGAAAGCCATCCGCATAATGTGACGATCACGAAAGAGGCTCCGAATTATAGTAGGGGGATGTAGGGCGGTTGGCAGTTTTCAGTTGGCAGTTTGAGCCCAGCGAAATCCCATACTCGCTTTGAGAGTGCCTGGAGAAAACACCTTTGAAAAAGAGTAGTTACTTGTGTAGGACTAAACATATACCGGCATCCTGCCGGCGGTTATCTCAAAAAATGTAAGATTGCTGATGGAGGTAAAAGAAATTGCTAGTGGCAAGCGCCTTACTAAATCATTCTACACCCGCACCGATGTGGTGCAACTCAGCCAGGAACTATTGGGGAAATACTTGGTGACGAATATCGACGGGCAGATCACCTCCGGCAAAATAGTCGAAACCGAAGCCTACCGGGCGCCCGACGACAAAGCCTGCCACGCCTGGATGAACCGCCGCACCTCCCGTACCGAAATCATGTTTGCCGAAGGCGGAAGAGCCTATGTTTATCTGTGTTATGGCATTCACCACCTGTTCAATGTCGTGACTGCCGGCGAAAATATGGCACACGCCATTCTCATCCGGGCGATTGAACCTGCGGATAATATTGAAAAAATGCTGGCAAGGAGGAAGATGCGGAAACCGGAGCGGCGACTGACGGCGGGGCCCGGCATTCTGAGCCAGGCGTTAGGAATCAAAACTGCACATACCGGTACCGATCTGACCGCCCCGGATAGTCCCATTTGGATCGAAGACCGGGACGAAATTGTCGCACCCGAACATATCATTGCTTCCCCACGGGTGGGCATTGGGTATGCAGAGGAATGTATTGAGTGGCCGTGGCGGTTTCGGATAAGAGGGTCGGAGTGGACGAGTATGGCTAAATAATTATTAAAAAAATAATGTACAAAAAAAATAAGCAAGAACCTCATGTATTATTCCTCGTCAACCGCCTTTATGAGTGGTCGCAAAATTTCATCACACGGGAATTGACGGAATTAAGTAAACTGGGTTTGGAAATGACCATCGGCGCACGGGATATTTTGGAGCGGGATGACTTAAATGAGGAGGAGAAAAAATTGCGGGATAAATATTTTACCATTAAAGAAAACCCCTTCGCTCCCAGCTATTTATTGAACCATTTCATGATCGCTGTTTCCCGCCCAATTAAATATGTAAAAACATGGGGTACATTATTTTCATTAAAACATAAATTATCAAAAATTCCACGAGGCATTATTTGCCTTTTCCGGGCGGCAGGCATTGCGCGGGAAATAGAAAAAAAGGGTATCAATTTAATTCACGCTCATTTTTTAACTGCTCCGGGAGAAACAGCCTTATATATCTCTAAATTAACCGGGATCCCTTTTGGCGGCACGGCTTACGCGATGGATTTATATGTGGATAATTCGGGGTTGAAAGGCAAATTAAAAAATGCTGCTTATATTAATGGCACGACGAAATACAATGAGCGATTTATGGCCAATCTCCTGATAGAAAATAAGGAGAAAGCGCTCACTTTATATTATGGTATTCACACTTCAAAGGAATTGGTGCCGCCAATTCTACACGAGCGATTTGCCTTTTTGGCGGTGGGTCGTTTGGTTCAAAAAAAAGGGTTCGAATATTTAATTGAAGCCTGTGGGATATTGAAAGAAAAAGGCTTTGATTTCCATTGCGAAATAGTGGGAAAAGGCCCATTGGAAGAGCCTTTAATTTCACAAATAAATCAATCGGGTTTACAAGATTATATATCATTGACGGGTTTTGTAGCGCCGAATGAAATGTCCAATAAATACCGCTCTGGCGACATCCTCGTTGCCCCATGTGTTGTCGCCGAAAATGGTGATGTGGATGGATTGCCCAATGTTTGTTTGGAAGCGATGGATTTAGGGTTGCCTGTTATTAGCACCACTATCAGTGGCATACCGGAAGGGGTGGAGGAAGGTGTGAACGGTTGGCTCATACCACCTAATGATTCCACTGCTTTGGCGGCGGCGATGGTCAAGGCCCTGCAAGCTGACAACCTGTCCGAAATGCGGAAGGCTTCCCACAAAATGGTTTGTGAAAAGTTTGATGTGCGGAAAAATGTAGTGCCCATCAAGGCATTGCTGGAACGGCATGCCTCAACTATTTCCGCTTAAAAATCCTGTCCAAATCCGCTTTCCCGATCACGTTGGTCGCTCGTGCCAAAAACAAATAAGTCAGTAAGAACCCTGTGGCCAATAGTATAAAGGCTGGCCCAACCGGCAAGTCCCACTGTTCTTTCAACAAATAAAAAGGAACAGCGGCGAGCATGCACACGAGCAGGGTTTTTCCATAAAATCCAAAAGGGAACACTTCTTTGAATGCGACCCCCATCAGCTTCCGGATCACATTAAGGGCATACCACCACGAAAAGGTTTGGGCAACGACGGAAGCCAACGGCGGGCCGACCACCCCGAACCAAAGCACAAAGGGAATGGCTAAAGCCGTATTGATCAAAAAAAGATAAATGGCGCTGTAGGTGATTTCCCGGGTGCTGTTGAGGGCCTTTTGCATGTTGCTGTAGGAGGCGACCCGCTGCAACAGAATGAAGGTATAGATGAAAAACGGGATAGCGGCCCGCCTGTAATCTTCTCCGTACAGCAACACCATAAATTCTTCGGCGGTCAGCAAAAAAACGAAAACCAATGGCAGCACGATCACTGTTACCTTTTTGATGCTGGTGAGCCACAATTGGAGCAAAGGGGTCGTTTCACCTTTCAGAAAATGGCCGACCATCCGCGGCATCATGACCGCAGCCACGGAGTAGGCGATGGTCGGAATGATGGGTAGTTCCCAGGCGCCATTGCTGTACTCGGCGAAGGTTGCCGGAGGTAAAAATTCCTTGACAACGTATTTATCCACCACCTTGTTGAGGGCCCAAAACAACTGAGCCAGACTAAGCGGTACGGCGTAATACAGCAGCTCTCGCAGAAAGCCGGTTGGCAGTGCCACGACCCGGTCTTCGCTGAAGTTTTTGTAAAAAACAACAGCGCTGACCAGCATACGCAGCAGCCCGTACACCAGCAACCCGATGGCAATGCCTCGCAGCGGGTCGGGCGAGAGCAACGGCAGGGTGAGGGCCAGAAACTGACTGACCCCGACAAAAATGTTGAACCAGGCTGCGGCCCTGGCCTTGTCGAGGGCGATTAAAATGTTGGGGACGGGGATGGTCGGCAGCTCCAAAACGACCAATGCCATGAAGAGCCAGAGGAGGGGTCTGGCCCGTTCGTAGCCCGGGTCGGCAGTGCCCAGCCAACCGACGCCCAAAAGAATGACGGCGCTGCCAATGGCCGACCACATCAAGATGTTGGAAATGTAACGGGCGACACTTTTCCGCTTTTCGGGCGGGTATTTTTCAAAGAAATAAAAAATGCTGTCGGGCAATCCGAATTGCCCGAATATCTGGGCGGTGCCGTACAGTAGCAGCAGGTATTGCAGCTGTGAGTAAGCCGTTTCTTTGTCGAGTACCCGGCTGAGAATGGCCATGGCACCCACCTGTGCCACGATCGTGATGGCTCTGCTCACCGTAAATATGCCGGCCTTCCGGGCAAGGCTCATGCCTTTTTTTTCTTCCGCCTGGTTGGATGGTTGATTGCTGCTCAAGTCGAGTCGTTTTATATTGAAAGACCGCAAAGGTTCGTTAAATAACGCGTAGCCGTAGGTATTTTACGTTACTTTTACCTCTTCTTTATTGTTTCCGAAATTTTCTTTTTTTATGAAATATGTGTTGACGCTGCTGGTTTTGTTTTTTTTTCAACCCTCTTTTTCTCAGGACGAAAATCTTCGTTATTATGATCATACCTACATCGATGACATCAAGTCGGTGAAGTTGTACGTCGATGGATACGTACTCGGTATGCCCATCCTCTTTCTTGGCGACCCCACCCCAATGGTGTTGTCGTTTGATGATGTGAGCGGGGATGACATCAAGGATTATACCTATGCTGTTGTACATTGTAATGCCGACTGGACACCCTCCAGCCTGTCAGAACTGGAGTACATCGAGGGATTCTCGGAAGACCGGATTGAGAATTTTGAATACTCCTTTAAAGCCAAATCCATTTACACCCACTATTGGGTGATATTGCCGAATGAAGACATTGCCTTTACAAAATCCGGTAATTACCTGCTAAAAATTTACGAAGATGAGGAAGACAAACGACTGGTGATTACCCGGCGTTTTGTGGTCGTTGACAAGCAGGTCGAGATAGTGCCCAGGATGTCCCGCCCGGCCATGGTCAGCAAAAGCAATACGCACCAGGAAATTGATTTTACAGTCATTCATAAAAATTTCGAGATCAGAAGCCCCCGGCAGGAGCTGACTGCGGTTGTGCTGCAAAACGGCCGTTGGGACAATGCCATCGGCGATCTCAAACCCTTATTCAGCCGGTTTGAAGAGCAGAGTTTTGACTACCAGAACAAAATTGTTTTCCCGGCCGGCAAGGAGTTCCGTTTTCTTGATTTGCGGGGCCTGCGATTTCGCGATCCCAAACTGGTGTCCGTCACGGAAAACAACGGGCAATTTTCGGCCACGATAGAACGGGAAAAAAAGCGAGGTAATATTGCTCATTTCGAACGGTTCGACATCAATGGTAACTTTATCATTGAAAACACCGACGAAAGGGGCCGGCTCTTCATCCAACGGGCAACCGATGTGGATGCCACCATAAACCTTGGTGGCCCCAGTGAAACCGAACGGCAGGCAGCTATCTTCGGAGCCGACAATCCTGAACTCAGTATTCACAGCCTGCAAAGCGAGTATGTCGATGTTTTATTCACGCTGTACAGCCCCGGTGAAATGTACGGTGAAGACCTGTATATATTCGGAGGGTTGAGCGAATGGCAATTCAAACCCGAATTTAAAATGGCCTATAATCCCATCATCAGCTCCTATGTGGGAAAGGTGACCTTGAAGCAGGGGTATTATGATTACCTTTATGCAGCTGTTTCGCAAAAAGACGGGAAGGCCGATTTTGAGGTGACGGAAGGCGACTGGCACGAGACAGAAAACGAATACACCATTTTTGTGTATTACCGTCCTTTTGGCAGCCGCTTCGACCAACTCATTGGCGTGCAAATATTCAATTCAAGGGGCTGACGCAAGGGCGTGCTCCTTCTCACACCTAATAAGAACCACCCTGGCGCCGTTCCGCAAATACGGGGCTCTTTCACACATCTCGCACACTTTTTGAACAAGGAGGGTAGGCTCGGGCCCGGGCATAGATGCTGGAGGCAGAAGATGCTTCCGATACAGGTCTGGCGTTCAGTCTTGCTTTGATCCCCCCTCATTTGCGGCAAGCCGCTGCATTTTTCTTTTGTACGACAAACTTTACCTGGCTTGTTGACCTTTTTTGGTAATATAAATTGCTGAACAGGAATAACTTATGAAATTAATAAGGGTCGGGCAGTTGGTTGGTTCAATGTGAAATCAAGGCCACGGCCTGTTGAAGCCGAGTCGCAGTCAAACTTATTTTGCTCAATTATTTAAGTATTCGAATATCATGAAAATGTTTACTAAACGCAGCGTTCAAATATCGGGACTATTTCCTTCAGAAATGATTATCCGGGCCACGTTGATGTCCGTCCTTTCTTTGCTTTTGACAGCCGGACTTTGGGCTCAGAACAAAACCGTCGAAAAGGCCAATCTGGCGTACGAGTATAAGCAATTTGCCCAGGCCGCCATGTTGTACGAAGCGGCCATTTCCGAAAAGGAAGCCGATGGGGGGAGCGCAACCTCCACACTCAACCTCAAAACCAAACTGGCATTTTGTTACCGGATGAACAACAAAATGGAAAAGGCGGAAAAGCTGTATGCGGAAATCGTGCAGGACGACCGGGCAAAGTCCGAAACGTACTTTTACTACGGTGAAACGCTGATGAGCAATGGCAAATATGAAGAAGCGAAAAAGTGGTTTTCTGACTACCAGATACTTGAGCCGGATGACAAACAGGCGGCCCTGATGATCGCCAACTGCGACAAGATCAAATACATTGAACCATATTTCCCTTATGTTGAAATAGAGGCCTTCCCCTACAATTCTGATGCTGACGACAATGCACCGGTATCCTGGCAAAACGGGATCGTTTTTTCCTCCGATCGCAAACAAAAGGTTAAGTTGATGAAAGAAAAATCGGGCTGGACCGGACGCGATTACCTAGACCTTTATTTCTCCGTACAAAAAGAAGACGGCAGTTACGGAGAGCCGCGGCGTTTTTCCTCCAAGTTGAGCGAAGTGAATAAAAACACGGGCAATGCCTCTTTCTCGTCCGATGGTAAAGAAGTTTTCTTTACCCGCAACGATAATGTTTTGAATAAAAAGGAAACATACAACCTGCAACTTTTTCGGGCGGAACACAACGGAGGGGACAAATGGAAAAAAGCCGAAAAATTATCTTTTTGTTCGTCGAACTATAGTTTTATGCACCCCGCCGTGTCTCCCGACGGCCAGCAATTGTTTTTTGCCTCCAACCGCAAAGGGGAAGGCGGAGTTGATCTCTGGGTCTCCAACCGCAAAGGCGACGAATGGGGTAAACCGGAAAACCTGGGCCCAACGGTAAACACTTCGGCAAACGAAGGCTTTCCCTTCGTGGATGAAAATGGCCGCCTGTATTTTTGTTCGAAAGGCCATCCGGGGTATGGCGGGTTCGATATTTTCTTTACAGAAATGGGCGAAGACGGAAAATGGAAAACACCCCAAAATCTTGGCCAACCCATCAATAGCCCGCTCGATGATATTTCTATTTACATCAATGGAGACGCACGGAGCGGTATGTTCACCTCCTCCCGCAATGGGGGCGACGACGATATTTATTTTTTCGAAGTACTGGACCAGGCGCCCGGGGAGCAAGCGCCGGCCGGTATCGTTCCGGTTTCGACCGGTAAAACTGAGCCATTTATCAACAAAAAGCCGACGTCGGTTAATGCTGTGGAAAAACCAGCGGAGCCGGCAAGCGAATCTTCCGAGCCCGTAAAAGATTCTTTTGTTCCCGGCGTACCGCAAAACTATCACCCGTACAAACCCGGTATGCCGGCAGCGGAGCCCGATCCCACCGACGGTGCTTTGGAA
>JBFIJS010000041.1:0-13057 GCA_041600595.1 Saprospiraceae bacterium
ACTGAAAAAAAACAGTAAATATTCGTTTGATATTAAATCTGTATTTTCCCACCTTGCGGGAAGCGAAACGACCGTACACGATGATTTTTCAAAAAAACAAATTACCGTTTTTCAAAAAATCTACCACCAAATCACCGAACACCTGCCCCGTACGCCCCTTGCCCACATTCTCAACTCAGGTGGCATTATCCGCTTACCCGCCTACCAGATGGACATGGTCCGTTTGGGCATTGGCCTTTACGGTGTTGACGAAAGCGGGTTGCTGCAGGACCAGCTGCAAACCGTCAACACACTAAAAGCGAGTATTTCCCAAATCAAAACCATACGTAAAGGCGACACCGTTGGCTACGGGCGAAAGGGGGTTGCTGCGCAAAAGATGCGGATCGCCACCCTGAGCATTGGCTATGCCGATGGTTTATTAAGGAGGGCTGGTAATGGCCGGTACAGTGTTCTCATTAATGGGCAAAAAGCGCCGCTGGTCGGCAATGTTTGTATGGATATGGTCATGGTCGACGTCACCCATATCAAGGGCATTGCCGAAGGGGACGAAGCCACCATTTTTGGGAAAGACCAATGGGGTAACGAATTGCCCGTGCAGGAGCTGGCCACGTGCCTGGACACTATTCCCTACGAGATTTTCACCTCTATTTCCAGCCGGGTAAAGCGAGTTTACATCCAGGAGTGATAATATTTTAGAAAAACAATCAGGCTATAGGATTACTTATTTTTTTATCCATACATTTACCCAAATTTTACATTCCCAAGCCACATTTTTCCTTTATTTTATTTTAGCAAACCTATCTGCTGCAAGCACTTCAGCTACAAATTGCTGACGATCCAAAATAATCATTTTTATTTTTCATAAACCAACTTAATATGATGAGACACCTATTCACATTGATCACTTTATCCTTTTTGAGCCTGCCTGTGGCTCAGGCCCAGTTACCACCGGGCGCTACCGCACCTAACTGGACAGAGACAGACATCAACGGGGTTACCCACACCCTGTACGACTATCTCGACGCTGAGCAAGTTGTTTTCCTCGACTTTTCAGCTACCTGGTGCGGTCCGTGCTGGAATTACCACAACACACATGCCTTTGAAAACGTATTCACCGCCCACGGGACGGATGTCATGGCCTTCATGATCGAAGGCGATGCCAACACCAATGTGGCCTGTCTTTACGGTCCTGTCGGGTGTAACAACACCACACTCGGCAATTGGACGGCAGGCGTTTCGTACCCCATCATTGATGCGTCGAACCTGACGGGGCCTTATGCCATTGGATATTATCCGACTATTTACGGAGTATGTCCTGACTATAAAATCTATGAAGTCGGACAAGTGGACGAAAACGCCCTTTGGGACTTTGCCAAGGACTGTTCTGCTCCAACCCTGGAGTTGATTTCGCAAACAAACATTAACTGTTTTGGCAACAACACCGGGGCCATCGAAATCGATGCCATCGGCGGCATGAACCCCTTTACGTTTGCCTGGAGCAACGGGGCTTCCACTCAAAACTTGTCGAATATACCAGGTGGTTTTTATACCGTTACGGTCACCGGCAAACTGGGAGGAACCAAAACATTAGGCCCCATTCATATTGAAGGGCCCACGGCACCGCTCCAAAGCTCTGTCGTCAACATTACCCCCGAGGGTTGTGGATTTGGCGGAACGGCCGAGGTTGCGACCAATGGAGGATCGCCCGGCTTTACCTATTTGTGGAGCACCGGCGAAACCCTGCCCGTCGTTTACAACCTGTCCGCCGGCACCTATAGTGTCACTACGACGGACGCCAATGGTTGCACCCACGAACTGGCCAACATCATTATCGACCCTCCGGCGGTTCCTACTGCGGCAGCATCAGCACCCGCAGCGATTGACTGCAACACTCCAACCATGTTTCTGAGTGGTGCCGGCTCTACCATTGGCCCGGATATCACTTATCTCTGGACCACCGGAGACGGGAACATTGTTTCCGGGCAAAACACCCTTTATAACTGTCTGATCAACGCCCCCGGCACCTATGAGTTGATTGTCACCAACAACCTTTCCAATTGCATCGAAACGGCCTCCGTGACCGTCATTGGAAATTTAGTGCCCCCAAGCTCAGTCGCCAATGCTCCGAATATGCTGGATTGTACGACCACCAGCACCACCATCTCCGGAATTGGTTCTTCTGTGGGCGGCAGTATTCAATATTTATGGACAACTGCCGACGGGAATATTGTCTCGGGCGCTACGACCCTCACACCTACCGTCAATGAAACCGGCACCTACACATTAACCGTAACTGACAATGGTAATGGTTGCACCTCAGAGGCATCTACGCTGCTGGAGTCAAACACGACGCCGCCCAATGCATCGGCACAGGGTGGTGAGCTCACCTGCACCGTCAGCCAGGTTGAGCTACAGGGCAACTCTACTACTCCTGATGTTTCTTATGCCTGGAGTGGCCCTGCGGGTTTCTCCTCCAATGAACAAAACCCGGAGGTTGGTGCTACAGGCACCTACAACCTGACGGTTACGGACAACGAGAACGGCTGTACCACCACAACCTCGGCTACGGTTAGTGCTAATACAACACCACCTACGGCTGAAGCCGACGGTGGGACAATCACCTGTGCGGCTTCTTCCGTTACTCTTAGCGGCAACTCGCCCACGGGTGGCGTCACTTACAGTTGGACCGGGCCAAACAGTTTCTCCTCCAATGAGCAGAATCCTTCCGTTGCAGAAACCGGCACATATACTCTTGCGGTAACCGGTCCAAATGGTTGTACCAGCACCGACGCAGCGGTGGTAAATCAAAACACGACGGCGCCAACCGCCAACGCCGGAGCAGGTGCCGCACTCAACTGCAATGCTTCTTCCGTCGTCTTAAATGGTGCAGCTTCTTCCAACGGCAGCCAGTTTAGCTACGAATGGACGACTACAAACGGCAACATCGTTTCCGGCGCCAATACCCTGACACCAACAGTGGATGCAGCCGGCGATTACAACCTGATCGTAACCAACAACAATAATGGCTGCGAAAGCACCGACACGACACAGGTGACTCAGTCGCCTGCCGTTCAGGCTACCATCGCTTCCCAGACCAATGTCGATTGTTTTGGTGCAGCCAATGGAGCGGCCACTGTCACCCCTTCCGGTGGCAACGGTACTTATACTTATGCCTGGTCAAACGGAGCAACCGGCCAAACGGCCAGTAACCTGAGCGCCGGCGTTTACAGTATTGTGGTGACGGATGGAGAAAACTGTACGGCCACCGAAAACGTGACCATCAACCAACCAGCAGAATTGGTGCTGACCGCCTCGGCTACCGCCCAAACGGCTCCCGGGGTTAATGATGGTACGGCCACGGCCACCCCTTCCGGTGGTTCTGGCACCTACACTTATGCCTGGAGCAACGGGGAAACCACCGCTACGATCACTGGCCTGGCACCCGGCACTTACAGCGTTACGACTACTGATGAAAACAGCTGCCAAAAATCCCGGACAGTAACCGTCAACTCTTTTGGTTGTGCGGTTATCGCCAATACCACCGGCCAGCATGTCACCTGCCAGGGGAGTGCTGACGGTTCCGCTACCATCGAGCTGACCAACGCAGCTACCCCGACTTCCTATGAATGGTCGAACGGGGAAACAACTGCCACGATTGAAAACCTGTCTGCCGGCACCTATACGGTCACCGCTACCGACGGCAACGATTGTGAAGTGGTGTCTTCCATTGAAATTGCTGAACCTGCCAGCCTGAATCCAAATACGACCTCAACGGCCGTTACTTCTGCTGGCGCAAATAACGGCACCGCAACCGCAGCTCCCACCGGAGGCACCGGCCCGTTCACTTTCGCCTGGTCGAATGGGGAAACATCGGCCACGATCACCGGCCTGGCTTCTGCCAACTATACCGTGGTCGTAACGGATGCCAATGGCTGCACGGCGGAACAGACGGTTCCCGTTGCACCATTTGCCTGCCTTATTCAGGCGACTATCAGTTCCAGTAATATTTCCTGTTTTGGTGACAATGACGGACAAGCCACCGTTACCCTGGCCAACGGCCTTTCTCCATTTACCTACGAATGGTCGAATGGTGAAACGACCGCCACGATCACCGGCCTGGCACCCGGCACCTACACCGTCGAAATAGTGGATGCCGTCAACTGTCCGGCCACTACTGAAGTAACCATCGCCGAGCCATCTTCACTGGAAGCACAACTGCTGACTCTCGAAAATGCCGATTGTGGCCAGGCCAACGGTAGTGCCAGCGTAGAAGGTGCCGGCGGGTCCGGCAGCTATTCTTACGAATGGTCGAATGGAGCAACGACTGCAGCGATCAACAACCTTACCGGCGGCACGTATACCGTGTCCGTAACGGATGCCAATGACTGTATCGCCACAGCTTCTATCGAAATAACCGTTGACGACACCGAAGCGCCAACCGTTGTCACTCAGGATATTGTTGTGGCTATTGGAAGCAACGGAACAGCGGCCCTGACTCCCGAACAAGTGGACAACGGCAGCTCTGATAACTGCGCCATTGCGACTCTGACCCTGGATGTCAATTCCTTTGATTGCAGCCAGTTGGGTACTCAGGAAGTCACGTTAACGGCAGTCGACGAAGCAGGCAACAGCAGTAGCTCCACCGCCATCGTAACCGTAACGGACCAGTCCGCTCCGGTCATTTCTGTACAAAACATTACGGTACAACTGGATGAAAATGGTCAGGCTGTAATTACCCCGGCCATGCTGGATAATGGCAGCTCCGACAATTGTGGCATTGTTGAAATGAGCGCCGATATAACTCAGTTCTCCTGCGACAATACCGGCAATAATGCAGTGGTCCTGACTGTCACCGATGCCGCTGGCAATGCGTCTTCCGGCACGGCTATCGTTACTGTAGAAGACAACCTGGCACCCGTCGCTGATTGCCCTGCCAACATGGTCTTACCCTATTGCAACCCGATCGGTGAATACGAAGTGTCCGCCACCGACAACTGTTCCGGCAACCTCACTTACCAATGGCCCACTGACTACCCCAGTGGATCCGTTTTCCCTACCGGTGAAACCGCCCTGGAAGTAACGGTTACTGACCAGAACAACAATACGACCGTTTGTAATTTCACGGTACGTGTACCTGAGGCCATGGCCATTGAAGGAGACGTACAGGACGTGTTGTGTTTTGGTGAAAATAACGGCAGTATTTCTGCCGTCGTCGAAGGTGGAGCAGCTGGTTATACTTACGAATGGAGTAATGGCGCGACTACTGCAAGCATTAGCGACCTTCCTCCCGGCAATTACAACGTAGTTGTTACCGACGAGGCGGGATGTTCGGAAACCCAAAGCTTTGTTGTTGGCGAACCAACCGTTCTGGTGGCCAGTGTGGAATCACTGACCAACGAAACGCTCAACAACCAAAATGGTGCGATAGACATCACGCCTTCCGGCGGCGTTGAGCCATACTCCTTCGCCTGGACCGACGCTACTGGTAATTTAATTTCCAATGAAGAAGATCTCGACGGCCTCTCAGCCGGCAATTACAACCTGGAACTAACCGATGCCAATGGCTGCGTCACGGTGCATACTTTCACTGTACAGTCCATCGTCAGCGTACTGGATTATGAAATAGCATCGAAAATCAACATTTATCCAAACCCGACCACGGGTATGGTCACGATGGAACTGGATGACATCCGCTCTACCCGAGCCAACATCCATGTGTATGATGTGACCGGAAAAATGATCTTTTTCCAGAAACAAGTCGACATCACTTCCGGTGCCTGCCAGTTTGACCTTTCCGAATCCGCCACCGGTGTTTACATCGTGCGGATCTTGATCGACAACAGCGTAGTAACGAAGCGGTTGATGGTGAGCAGGTAACACGAAGTTTGTTTCCTGAAACAACGAGCGGGCAACTCCTTTAACAGCGTTGCCCGCTTTTTTTTTGCTTAAATCCTGACACCAGCGACTTACCTGACTAAAAAAGCGCGGATGGACGGCAACCGGGAATACCTTCAAATAAGTTGGAAAAAAACGTAAAAACTGGATCTGCTCTGAAAGAAGAACCAAATTGACTACTCCGGAATAGACTTTAACCAAACAAAAATCAGCCCCGACCAACCCTTGCCCGTTTCACTTGTTTAAAAAATATGTCTGTCAAAAAGATCGTCATTACCGGCCCGGAGTCCACTGGCAAAACAACTTTGGCTGCGCAGCTTGCTGCCCACTACCGAACCAGTTGGCTCCCGGAATATGCCCGGATTTACCTTAATCATTTGAACAAACCCTATTGCGAAAACGATTTACTGGAAATTGCAAAAGGGCAGGTTACCGCCGAAAATGATGCAATAAGAAAAGCTGAAACTTATATTTTTTTAGATACCAGCCTGGAAGTCATTAAGATCTGGTCGGAGGTGAAATACGGCAGGTGTGATCCGTGGATTTTACAACAAAGCAAACAGCGGAAGCACGACCTCTACCTGCTCTGTTATCCCGATATCGCCTGGCAACCCGACCCGCAACGGGAAAACCCCAACGACCGCGACCAATTATTTAAACACTACCTGCGTGAATTGACAAACCAAAACCTTAACTTTGTCATCATCAGCGGGTCAAAAAATATCCGGTTCACAAACGCTATCCAACATGTTGAATCCAACGTCCATATCTCCTGATCTGCCAATAATGCACAGCAGCTATCCCATTATACTCTTTGATGGTGTGTGTAATTTTTGCAACGACTCGATCAATACCCTTATCAAGTTAGACAAGAAAGGGGTCTTTAAGTTTGCCCCTCTCCAGTCGGAGGTCGGGCAGCGCTATCTCGAAAGCTTTGATTATCAGGACGACTTGAACACCGTTGTACTCATCTGCGACGGGCGCCTCTACACCAAATCCGATGCTGCCCTGCAAACCTTCAAACACCTTGGTGGTTGGTGGCGCTTCCTCCGCGTTTTCACCATTGTACCCAGGCCGATCCGCAATGCGGTGTACGATTTTATTGCAAAAAACAGGTACCGGTGGTTTGGTAAAAAAGAATCTTGTATGATTCCTACACCGGAAGTGAGGGCGAGGTTTTTAGCCTGATGGTTCATTTCGACTAAGCGATTGAAACCAGCCTGCGGGCGTTTCCCGGGGTGCATCCTGTCTCTTTCCCACTACTATTTTTCCGGTCGTGGTCGAATTTTCCTGCCAATGGATATTGAGTCCTTTCTGTAGCCTTTCAAATACGCCATCTTCTCCGGCACACAATACAACTTCCAGCTCCAATCACGTAATTTCGCCGCTTGTTTTATGAAACCCATCACAGAGTGCTCCGTTTGCATGACAGAGCGACGAAAAATATGATTATGAAAAGAACAGAAATAACCCACATCTTAAAGCCTGAGAACGGTCAGGACTTCATCGGAGAGCAGGTACTCGTCAAAGGCTGGGTACGTTCCTTCCGGGCCAACCGTTTCATCGCCCTCAACGACGGTTCCTGTTTTGACAACCTCCAATGCGTGGTGGACTTTGAAAAATTTGACGAAGATTTTTTAAAGAAAATAAGCTTCCATGCCTGCGTGTCCATTACCGGCCAGCTGGTCGAATCGCAGGGAGCCGGGCAGCGTGTCGAGGTTCTGGTGGAAAAAATTGAGCTGCTGGGAGAATGCGACCCCGGCGTTTACGCCCTGCAACCAAAGCACATGACCATGGAATATCTGCGGGAAAAAGCCCATTTCCGCATGCGTACCAATACTTTCAGTTCGGTGTTCCGGATACGGCATGCCATCGCTTTCGCCATCCATAAATATTTCAACGACAGAGGCTATTACTATATGCACACGCCGATCATTACTGGCAGCGATGCCGAAGGTGCCGGCGAAATGTTTCAGGTAACAACTCTGGACCTCGACCAGCCACCCCGAACCGAAGATGGCCAGGTCGATTTCAAAGAAGACTTTTTTGGCAAGGCCACCAACCTGACCGTCAGCGGCCAGTTGCAAGGAGAGATAGCCGCACTGGCACTGGGCAAGATCTACACTTTTGGTCCTACTTTCCGGGCCGAAAACTCCAATACGCCCCGGCACCTGGCAGAATTCTGGATGATCGAACCCGAAGTAGCTTTTTATGACATCTACGACAATATGGATCTGGCCGAGGATTTTGTCAAATACCTCATCAACTATATCCTCGACAACTACCCCGAGGACCTGGACTTCCTCGACAACCGGATCAAACAGTTGGAGAAAAACATGAAACAAGAAGACCGCCGCCCTATGGGGCTGGTCGAAATGCTCCGTTTCGTGGTTGACAATAGTTTTGAGCGCATCACCTACACGGATGCCATCAACATTCTGCGGAATTCAAAACCTTATAAAAAGGGCAAATTCGAATTTCCGGTCGAATGGGGCAAAGATCTGCAAGCAGAACACGAGCGCTATCTGGTGGAAAAACATTTCAAAAAACCAGTCGTCGTGCGGGATTACCCCAAAGCCTTCAAAGCGTTTTACATGCGGGAAAACGATGGCACCGAACCCGGGAAAGAAACGGTTGCGGCCATGGATATCCTGTTCCCTTATATCGGCGAAGTGATCGGCGGCTCGCAACGGGAAGAGCGGCATGATAAACTGCTCGAACGGGTCCACGCTCAGGGCATCCACGAAGAAGAGCTTTGGTGGTACCTGGAGCTCCGCAAATTTGGCGGCTGCCCCCACTCCGGCTTCGGGCTCGGCTTCGAACGGATCGTGCAGTTCATCACTGGTATGAGCAATATCCGCGACGTCATTGCCTTTCCGAGAGCAACGGGGTCGGCTGAGTTTTGATAATAAATACCGTGTAATTTAAGTATGTTTAAAAAATACGGAGCAGGAAAAGTCGCTCTTTTGGCAAAACCCGGAAGCGCCCCTTAAAATCCCTTTGGGCCGAGCAGTCTCATGCCTCAAAGCGATGTGAATCCTTCGGCCCACTGGCAGGGAAAAAAAATTAAAGAAAATTTAAATTACAGAGCAATCAATTGCCTGCGATAAAAATGGTTGGATGGCCCGGCGGCCGTTCAACCATTTTTTCATAAATCACTTTGTCTAAAATGTCAGGCTGTTTGTGGACATGATTCAACTAAACCCCCTTTTACACGTTCCATTGTTTTTAAAAATTCAATCCACAGCATGCTGCAAGTAAACAACCTGACCAAGACCTATTCCTCCGGCAATAAATCCCTCACCGTGCTCGACCATGTTAGTTTCACCATTGAACAAGGTGACACTTTCGCCATCGTCGGCCCGTCCGGCAGCGGTAAAACGACCCTGCTGGGACTATGCGCCGGCCTCGACCGGGCAAGCAACGGGTCGGTCTCACTAAACGGCATCAACCTCGACAACCTCGACGAAGACGACCGGGCTGGTGTCCGCAATGAGCACGTGGGGTTTATTTTTCAAAATTTTCAACTCATCCCTACTTTGACTGCGCTGGAAAACGTGATGGTTCCTATGGAACTCAAAGGCGAAAAAGGCGCCGCCGATAAAGCCATGAAGCTCCTGGAACGGGTCGGTCTTGCCGACCGGTACGATCACTACCCGACGCAACTTTCCGGTGGCGAACAGCAGCGGGTTTCTCTCGCACGTGCATTTTCCAACCGTCCTAAGATCCTCTTTGCCGACGAACCTACCGGCAACCTCGATGCTGAAACCGGCGACCTCGTCGAACAACTCCTTTTCGACCTCAACAAAGAAGAAGGCACGACGCTCGTTCTCGTTACCCACGACCTCGAACTGGCTGCCAAAACGCAACGGATTTTGAAGCTAAAAGGTGGGAAGGTGGTAAATTGAACAGATGAATGGTTAAAAAAATCGTATTGCCAGCTAACCTCCGACCATTTAACATATCCTTGCTAAATTTGCGTATGTTTTTTGTCTCTGCTTAATACGCATTCGCAAATAAGCAGCCGGCAGTAATAAGTCGGCAGTTTGAGCGCAGCGAAACCCCGAACTTGCTTCGGTATTGTAGTTTTGCAACAATTTATAAATCAACGCTTTATGCTTTTTATGAGTGTCGATTATCTAACATCATCTACTTAATAATTCTCATGGCTCAAAATCATACCTACATGAAATCCTTTCTTTTATTGCTTACGGCCACCCTGTTGTTTGGCTTTTCCCGTGTATCCCCTCCCGAAAAAACTGATATTACCCTCAGCTGCCAGGTCAATGCCTGTGAAAAAATCAACCAGCTCCACCTGTATGAATTCAACGGGGTTGTTTTCAAGAAAATCCATTCGGCCCCTACCACCGACTTTGAGAACTATCAGTTCAAGGTGCCGGCTACAACGCCACGGTTTTACTACGTCGGGTTGGATGGCAATAATGTAAAACCGATTATCCTGGGTACGGAAGAAGAAGTCGTACTAAGGGGAAATTGCCAGCAATTCAAATCGGCATTTTTGACTAAGTCGAACCTCAATAATGACTATCAGGAGCTCAAAAAGCTTTTGGACAACCATAAAAATCAATTTGGCCAACTGCTCCAGCAACTGCAAATGGCCGACCGCTCCAACAACGTTGAAGCCACCAATGCTGCCATTCTGAAATTGAGAGACCTGGACAATGACCGTCTGTCGCTGATTGATTCTTTAAAAAAAGCCAGCCCATATCTCTCTAAAGTAGCCGAACTGAACACTTATCTCAGCTATCAAAACCACGGTACTGCCGACCTTACAGAGATTGAATATTTTGCCAAAAACTATTTCCAGCTGGTTGACTGGACCGATCCTGACTATCACTATATGCCCTGGGTATTCGAGGGAGTCAGCGGTTGGGTACAAACGTTGGCCAGTGTTGGCCTTCCGGTAGAACAACAACAGGTTTTTATTGATGAATTGCTGAGAAAAATACCGACAGACTCCCGTACCCATATGCTGGCCCTGGGAGGCATCATTGCCGGGGCTCAGCAGAAGAAAAGCCCGTTGATTAGTATCTACGCCAAACGGTACACGGATAAATACAAAGATTCGGAGCCCGAAGCCGTTGCCAGCCTCAATCAATTGCTAAAAACCTCTGCCAGTTTTATTGCAGGAGCAGAAGCACCGGACTTCACAATGAATACCCCGGAAGGAACCCCGATGAAACTAAGCGACCTCAAAGGAAAAGTACTGCTTGTAGATTTCTGGGCGAGCTGGTGCGGTCCCTGTCGGCGGGAAAATCCCAACGTCGTTGCCGCTTATAAAAAATATCATGAAAAAGGCTTTGACGTGCTTGGCGTCAGCCTCGATAAAACCAAAGACCGCTGGGTGCAAGCGATCGAAAAGGATGGCTTGATGTGGCATCATGTATCCGATCTGAAAGGCTGGCAAAATGAAGCCGCAAAATTGTACGGCGTCACTTCGATCCCGGCCACTGTCCTGCTCGACGCTGAGGGAAAGATCATTGCCAGAAATTTAAGGGGGCCACAACTGGAGGCAAAACTGATGGAAATCTTTGGCGAGTAAATCTTGTCGTGAGAGAGGGGGCGGCCTTGCAAAACTGGTCGACAGAATTGATCTGGTAAATTATTGCTTCAGGCAGCCATCATGCGTTTGCAAGTGCGGCACAGAAAGCCCGGGTATATGCCTTAATCCTTGATCGCTTTCGCAAAAAACGCCTCCACTTCTTCCCTGCTCATCTGTTTCACTGGCCGCACAATGCGGAAACCGACAAAAGGAGAATCGGGGTTCCACCATTTGCTTTTAGGAATCTGGGGATCACGTGCCTGCCACCTCGGGCTTGATTTCTGACGGGCCGAACAGCGGCAGTCGTCCGCATCGCTATCGTACGAGCCACCCTTTACGGTCCTGGAATGACGGCGCTCGGGGACGATCCAGGGATTGTAAGCTATACTGTCCGACAGGTTTTTCAAATAATCTTCCTGGTAGTGGTCGAGTGTCCATTCCGCCACGTTGCCCAACATATCATATAGTCCAATTGCATTGGATTTCTTCTGACCGGGTTCGTGGTATTTTTCAAAACTGTTGTTAAAATACCATGCGTACGCCTCTAATTCCGCACTTGCTGGCAGCGTGTCAGAACTGCCTCCCCGACAGGCAACCTCCCATTCCGCTTCCGTAGGCAAACGGTAGAAGTTGCCGGTTTTTTCATACAGCCATTTGCAATAACGGAGAGCCGCCTGCTGGGTCATACTGACGGCAGGAAAACCATTTTTCCCCATCCCGTAAGTGTAATCAATGTATTGAGGGGTTGGCCTGGAAACGGCGTCGGCATCGTACTTTTTATCCGGGTGACGGGAGGCATCGCTGTCGTATTCCTTTTGGTAAAAAACAATAAACTCATCGTAAGCAACCTCTCGCACCCCGATCCAGAAGCTATCCAGTTGCACGGTCCGCTGAGGCATTTCACCGGTTGTAGCTGTGGCACTACCTATCTGAAACTGCCCTGCAGGCAATAGAATCATCTGAAACGAAACAGTCGTTCCCGGAATCGTATCGGTGAGAATCTGACCAGTCGTGTTGAAATAAAAAAAGGTGAGTAAAACGAAGGTGGAAACAGGTTTTGCCATGGCGTATTTGTCTGTCAATTGCCCCGGGCAGGATGTTCCTTCAACAAAAAACTTCCACTAATTCATTCGCCGGCAGGTTAGAGCCAGCCACTGGATTTTACAAAAAACAAAACTGTCGCAAAAGCAATAATGGTCATGGCAACAAAAATAGGAAAGGCATTCGTTTTTGCGGCCCTGTCAGAAGTCAGATTTCCTTTAGCAGGAATCGAGGGTGTCATCGGGCTGTTTGTTTTTTCCCGGGCAAGCGTCTTTCCCGAGTTGCAGGTGGTAATCATTTCCTCGTACTCCTCGCGATTGCGGAGGGAGGCCAGTTCTGCTTTGGAGAGGTCTCCGTTTAACCACCTCACCAGAAAGTCTGGGTGAGTGGTGCATGCTTGTGTGTTATCTTTTTTTCGTAATTGTGCAGTCATCGTTATTGGATTAATATCATGGGAAAACAATCTTTACAAAAGCTATATGTGTCGAGTTGTCAAAATGTGCAGTATTCGTTCAAGTTTTTTTCCCGGATGCCTTTTCGAGCAGGGCTGCCATACCC
>JBFIJS010000042.1:0-12961 GCA_041600595.1 Saprospiraceae bacterium
CCCTATTCCAATTTTCCAAAAAAAAACAGCGTCTTGTCCTCCTGTTTTTTAACACCATAAACAAAATAAAATAATAACCTTTCATGGAAAATAAAAAATACGAACTGATTATCTGGGGCGCATCCGGTTTTACGGGCCGCCTGGTGGCCGAGTACCTGTTGGAACAATATGGCGTGGGCAATGAGCTCCGGTGGGCCATCGCTGGTCGCAATAAAGAAAAACTGGAAAATATCCGGGAAGACCTGGGGGATGAGGACCTCCCCATTTTGACTGCCGACAGCCTCGATCCTCAATCGATCAATGATCTGGTGCAGCAAACCAAGGTGATTTGTACGACTGTCGGACCTTACGCCAAATACGGCTCCTTACTGGTGGCGGCCTGCGTAAATAACGGGGTGGATTATTGCGACCTGACCGGCGAGGTACAGTGGATCCGCCGGATGATCGACCAGCACCACGAAAAAGCAAAAAAGAAAGGCGTGAAAATCGTCCACTGTTGCGGGTTTGATTCGGTTCCTTCCGATATGGGGGTCTATTTTTTGCAAAAATCTGCCAAAGAAAAATATGGGGATTATTGTCAGCATGTCAAATACCGGGTCAAAGCGGCAAAAGGAGGTCCCAGCGGCGGCACCATCGCCAGCCTCAACAACGTTCTCGAAGAGGCACAGCAGGACCCCGCTGTTTTTGAAATACTGGAAAATCCCTACAGCCTGAACCCCGCCGGCGAACAATCGGGCAACGATGGCCCCGATCTCGATCATGCCGCCTTCGACAAGGATTTTAAGGCCTGGATCGGCCCCTTCATCATGGCTGCCATCAACACCAAAGTCGTCAGGCGGAGCCATGCCCTGTCGGGTTATCCGTACGGCAAAGACTTCATGTACGATGAGGCGACGCTGTGTGGCACAGGTATCAGCGGCAGGTTGAAGGCACAGATGCTCTCGACAGTGACGGGCCTGATGTCGGGTGGAAACCCCAATTCTGTACTCATGAAACTGGCCAATCAGTTTTTGCCCAAACCCGGTGAAGGCCCCTCGAAGATGCAACGGGAAACCGGGTTTTATAACCTCGCCCTGTTGGGCAAATTAAGGAACGGACTTGTTATTAAAGGAAAAGTAAAAGGAGATCGGGATCCCGGTTATGGCTCTACTTCCAAAATGCTCGGCGAAAGTGCGGTGTGCCTCGCCAAAGACCGGGCAATACTGCCCCCGACCAGTGGCGTGTTGACGCCCTCCACGGCCATGGGCGATGCCCTGCTCGACCGGCTGGAAAAAAATGCCGGACTGACTTTCGAGATTGTCGATTGATGATTCACGCCGCCGGATGCACTTTCCCTGACGCCTCGTGGAGTGGGGGAGTCAGGTTTTGGGTGGAGGTGTTTTTTTTACCCGAAAAGGAAGTCCGATGGTTTTGAGCGGTGTCCCTTTTTCCGTCGTAAAATTCTCAAACGTATTCTTACTTCGATGGTACGGGTGGTTCTCCAGTTCCTCCATTTCCAGAATGGGGGCAACGCATACGTCGTGCCCTTTGAAGATTTCCATCCAGTCGTCCCGTGTTTTCGTTTTAAACAAAGCCTCCACCTCAGGTTTGGGAAATTGGTGGTTAAGCAGCTCCATTTCGTGATTGCGCTGCCAGTTTGGTTGGCCAACCAGGTCGCAGATGTTGTTCCAAAATTTCAACTCTACGGCGGCTACCGACAGCCATTTGCCATCGGCGCAGGCGTAGGCTGCATAATTGACCGCCGTTTTTCCGTTTAAAATGTTGAACTGGCGGTGGTCCAGACCCATGCCGTGGAGGGCAAAGGGAACAGCCATAAAGGGCATTACGGCATCGCATAAGTTCACATCCACATAACTCCCTTCACCGGTCCGGTACTTTTTCAACAACGCCGCCTGCAAGGCCATGACCGCCATGTAGGCCCCGCCGATGTCGGCCATTTGAAAGCCGGGCAAAACGGGTTTGCCCTGTTCATCTTTCAACAAATCCATGATGCCCGCATAGGCGAGGTAGTTAAAATCATGACCTGCCTCGTTTTTGTAAACACCGTCCTGCCCGTAGCCCGTGAGGGAAACATAGACGATGCCGGGATTTATTTTTCTGACGGCTTCGTAACCCAGCCCCCAGGCATCCATAGCGCCGGGCCGAAATTGTTCGATCAGGGCATCTGCCCCCTCGATCCATGCCAGTAGCTCGGCTTTTCCCGCTTCGGTGGCATAGTCCACTGTTTTCAATTGTTTGTTGTGGTTGAGTTGGTGAAACAGCAAACTGGCCCCGTCCACCGGCGGACCGCTTACCCGGACGTAATCCATCCGCTTCGGGCTTTCGATCTTGATCACCTCTGCGCCCATCTGGGCCAACAGATGGGTGGCGGCCGGGCCGGGCAGCAGGCGGGTGAAATCGATGATTTTGATGCCGTTCAGCATGGACAGTGGGCTATTTTCCAAAATGATGGATGGATTTTCCGGCGGCGGCCAGGGCCCGCAGGCTGTCTGGTACGGCCCATCGTTCGCCGTACTTTTCCCGGAAATCGTCGCAATCGGCGACAAACTGTTTCATGCCTACAAAATCGATATAGGACAATGCCCCGCCCGTGTAGATGGGGAAGCCCCAGCCCAGAACGGAACCAATATCGCCGTCGGTGGTGGAGCGCAGAACGCCCTCTTCCAGGCAGCGAAAACTTTCCAGGGCCTGCCGGTGCATGATCCGCCGGGAGATGGTTTCTTTGTCGAGGGCATCCACATTGGCGGGAAAGAGGTCGGCCAGGCCCGGCCAAAGTTTCTTTTTACCACCTTGCGGATAATCGTAAAAACCGGCGCCGTATTTTTTGCCTTTGCGCCCGTGGGCGTCCACGAGGTTTTTCAGGAGTTTGTAAAAACGAATCTGTTGAGGTTGTTTGTTGGGTGTCGGGTCACTTTCATAAACGTGAACGCTCAGGGTCAGGGTCACTTCGTCGTGGACGGCCAGTGGCCCTACGGGCATGCCTTTTTGCTTCGCAATGTTTTCGATCATGGCGGCGGGGACGCCCTCTTCCAGCAAAAACATGCCTTCGCTGACGTAGGTGCCAAAGCAGCGGGAGGTGAAAAATCCCCGGCTGTCATTGACCACAATCGGAATTTTGCCGATAGCTACCGTATAATCAACTGCAGCCGCAATGGCTTTGTCGCCGGTTTTTTCACCAACTATAATCTCTACCAATGGCATTTTGTCCACCGGAGAAAAGAAGTGGATGCCGATGAAATTTTCCGGCCGGCCGGATGACCGGGCCAGCAGCGTGATCGGAATGGTTGAAGTGTTGGAGGCGTAGATCTTGTCGGCGGCCAAAACAGCTTCGGTCTCTTTGGTTACTTTGTCTTTCAGGGCCGGGTCCTCAAACACCGCTTCGATGACGAGGTCGCAGCCCTTCATCGATTGGGGGTCGTCGGTCGGATGGATGTTGGAAAGGAGGGCTTCCGCTTTTTCCGGAGTTGAACGTTTTTTGGCAATGGCTTTTTCCAGTAACATCTTCGAATAAGCTTTGCCTTTCTCTGCACCTTCCACCGTTACATCTTTCAGCACGACGTTCATACCTGCTTTTGCTGATACATAAGCGATGCCGGCTCCCATCATTCCGGCTCCGAGAATACCGAGTTTTTTCACCTCGTATTTTGGTTGATTCTTTGGCCGGGCCTTTCCTTTTTTGGCTGCCTGCATCCCCATGAAGCCGGTCCGGATCATGTTTTTGGCTTCTTTTGAACCAAGGGCTTTGGTGAAGTATCTTGCTTCGATTTCCAGCGCCCGGTCAAAACTGACCTGGAGCCCGTCGTGTACGATGCTTAAAATATACTGGGCGGCAGGGTAGTTGCCGTGCGTCATTTTCCGGACATTGCCAATGGCCCCTACCATCGTCTGTGCGCCCTGGGGCGTCATCAGTCCGCCACCGGGAATGCGGTGTCTTTTGTTGTCCCAGGGTTGTACGGGGTTGGGGTTTTCCAAAATCCACTGTTTGGCCGCTGCCATCAATTCCTCCGGCGAGTCGGCCAATGCATCCACCAATCCGTCTTTGAGTGCCTGGGGTGGCCGGGCTTCGGTCCCTTGCAGGAGGTAGGTCAATCCGGTTTGAATCCCCATCAGGTAAGGGGCTTTGGCACAACCGCCGCCACCCGGCAGCAGTCCTACCTTCACTTCCGGAAAACCTAACTTTATTTTGATGTCATTCAAAACGATCCGGTGGTGGCAGGTCAGACAAAGCTCCAGTCCGCCCCCCATAGCGGTTCCGTTGATAGCGGCTACGAAGGGCTTGCCACCCGTTTCAATGGCCCGGAATTGCTGGTGCATGGCCATAAGACCTTTGAACTGCTTCTCCGGGTCAGTCCCCATTGTCTCCAGTTCACGAAGGTCGGCGCCGGGCATAAACATGCTTCTGCCGGAAGTGACCACGACGCCTTTTACCTGATCGTCGGTGATGGCCTGGTGGGCTGCTTCCAGGTAGGCATTGATAAATTCGGTGGAAAACAGATTGGTGGGGTTGTTTTTTTGGTCAATGGTTAGCGTCCCAATTCCATTTTCATCAAGGCTGAATTCGAAAAGGTCGTTTTTTATATGATTCATTGCTTTTTATTTAAGAGGTCTGATCTCTGACTTCTATTCAAATCCGCTCCACAATCGTTGCGATGCCCATACCGCCGCCAATGCAGAGGGTGACCAGTCCGGTCTGTTTGTTTTGCCGCTCCAATTCGTCGATGACCGTTCCCAGGAGCATACAACCGGTGGCGCCCAGTGGGTGGCCGAGGGCAATGGCTCCACCGTTGACATTTACCTTCTCAATGGGTACGCCGAGATCGTCCATAAAGCGCAATGGCACTGCCGCAAATGCTTCGTTGACTTCGAAAAGGTCAATGTCGTTTTTGTCCATCCCTGCTTTTTGCAGTGCCTTGCGGCTGGCAGGGGCCGGTGCGGTCAGCATGATCGTGGGGTCGGCGCCCGCCACTGCGACGGAAACGATCCGGGCTCTTGGTCGCAGTCCCATTTTCTCACCTGCGGCCTTGTTACCGATCACGGCCAGCGCAGCCCCATCCACAATAGCAGACGAGTTGCCCGCGTGATGCACATGCTCGATGGCTTCTACTTCCGGATAGCGATCAATCGCCACGGCATCGAAGCCGGCCATTTGGCCCATCATTTCGAAAGCCGGACTAAGACCAGCCAGGGCCTCCATGGTCGTGGAGGGGCGGATGTTCTCATCGGTATCCAGCACCATGATGCCATTAATGTCTTTGATGGGCAGGCGGGAGGTAAAGCGTTTGGCCTGCTCGGCGGCGGCGGCGTTCATTTGAGAACGGTAGGCAAATGCGTCGACGTCGTGGCGGGAATAACCGTATTTGGAGGCGATCAGGTCTGCGGAAATGCCCTGGGGCACGATGTTGCGGGGCAAAGCTACAGAGGGGTCCATCATCAGTGCGCCGCCATCGGAGCCCATTTTTACCCGTGACATACTTTCTACGCCTCCGGCAATAATGAGGTCGGAAAAACCGGACTTGATGTAGGCAGCTGCCTGATTGACGGCCTCGAGACCAGAGCCACAAAAACGATTGAGTGTCACCCCGCAGAGATGGTCGCCATAGCCCGACTGCTGGGCAGCCGTTTTGGCGATGTTGGCTCCCTGGTCCATGATCTGGGTTACGCAGCCGAGGATCAGGTCTTCGACCAGTGCCGGATCGAACTGGTGTTTAGCTTTTAATGCCTTGAGCAGTTCGGCTACCAGATAAGTCGGGGTAATGCCGTTCAAGGCTCCTTTTTTGTTGCCTTTGCCGCGTACGGTGCGGATGGCGTCGTAAATGTAGGCTTCCATGGTCTGTTGTTTTGAAAGTCAGCGGCCAGCTGCTGCCAGCCTGTTGACTGAATGGTCATTTTTCGAATTGGTCAAAATTAGGGGAAATGAAGGACTGTAAAAAAATAAAAACGCAGCAGCGTATTCCATCCCCGGACCTTACCTATTTCTCCATCCAATTGCTTCTCCCCGGCATAGCGTAAATAACTGTTTTCGGGAGGCGTACCGGAAAAATTACTGAACCGTTTCAAATGTTTAAAAAAACTAGGGTTCAGTTTTTCGACGGATTTTATTTCCATGGAGCAGACAAGCCATCCAAAACTTGGAAATACAGGAATCCAACCCCTGACTTTCAACATTTCTGAACATCAGCCATCAGCCATTAATCATTAGTAATTAGTAATTAGTAATTAGTAATTAGTAATTAGTAATTAGTTACAAATCCCCCAACTGCGGCCGCACCACAATCTCTTCCACCACCGCCGAAGGGCTCATGGAAAAAGCGCTCCACACGGCGATGGCGATGTCGTTGGCTTGCATCAGGCGGCTTTCCGGCAGGTCAACACCGGCCCAACTGGCCGACCAGGTGGCACCCGGCAAAATAGAAGTGACTTTGATGCCTTTGGTTTTTAGTTCTTCCCGCAATACTTTGGAGAATCCCAAGAGGGCAAACTTGGAAATGCTGTAAGAGCCACCGTTCGGATAGGCGATCAGGCTGGCGACGGAGCACATGTTGAAAATATGGCCACTGCCTTTTTGCAACATGGCTGGCAACAGGGCCCGGGTGAGGTGGTAGGCTGAATAGAGATTGGTTTCGATCATCATTTCCAGCGACCCGTCGGCCTCCTGGCTGATCTCGCCGGGGATGAACAAACCCGCATTATTGACGAGGACATCTACTTCCCATTTATTTTTCAGGATAAATTCGGCAAAGGCCAGCACGTCCTTTTTCTTTCGCATATCAGCTACTTTGGTCAGCACTTCGATATCGGGGTGTTGCGACAGCAATGCCTTTTTAAAGGCTTTCAAGTCGTCATTGTTGCGGGAGCAGAGGGCAAGGTTGAAGCCCCGGGCAGCAAAAGTTTCGGCGATGGCCCTTCCAATGCCTTTGGTGGCGCCGGTGATAATGATGTTCATTTTACAGTAACAAGTTGATTAGGTTGAGATTGGTTGGTCGTGGTTAAATCCAGCTGGGTTCCCCCCATTCTCAATCATTTTTCCCAAAGCACCAAGTTAAGAACTCTGGCATAACCTGACCCCAGGTGTGCGGGTGATGGGTGCCCCCTTCCACTTCCCGGTAATGGACATCCTGATCGGTATAACCTTTATTAGTCAGCACTTCGATGAGGTCGAGTGTATCGTCGATGGCGTCGATGATTCCGTTGTTGTTGCGATCTTCTTTTTCATCGAGGGTGCCTGTTTGCAGCCAAAATTGCATGCCGGGCCGGTGGTCATCCGCCTGAATGATCTCGTGCATGATGCGGTGAGCATCGGGATCGCCCGGATGAAATTCGGAATGCCGCCACCAGAGGGCACCGGAAAAGACCCCTACTTTCTGGAAGAGGTGCGGGTGGTTCCAGACGATGTCGAGGGCTGAAAGGCCACCGAGCGAAAAGCCGGCGAAAGCCACCTGAGAAGGGTGGGATAAGCAGGGGTATTGTTCGTTGATAAAAGGCAATAATTCTTTTACTATAAACTTGGCATACCGGCCTGCTTTGCTGCCCCGGCCTTTGTAGTCGGGTTGTCCGGCGGTGCCATACTCCTGCAGCCGGTCGGCGGCGTGGATGGCCACGACTATGATAGAGGGAATGGTTTCGTTCAGGTAGAGGTGGTGCAGGGTAGAGGTCAGGCGCACTTGCTTCATGTCCTGCCCGTCGTTGAGGAGTAACAGTGGCAGGCGGTCTTGCCGGCTGGCATCGTATTCCGGAGGCAGATAAACGTCGACCTTAAAACGGCTGCTGAGGAATACCGATGAAAAATGGTTGATATGGTGAATAGTGATACCATCTCTTACCTCCCTTGAAATCTGCTGCTGCAGGTTTACAGTTTGCTCCATATAGGTGTTTTTTCTGTCAAAGGGCAATTAGGGGGTGTTTTTTTGTTTCAAAACAAATTTTATCCATGAAATTGGGTAAGAAAGTCTTGCCAAATTGGAAATCCATGTAGCTTTGTGGCTTATTTGTTTCTAAAAATCAACGATCAAGTTTAAAGGACATGGCAGGCAAATGTAGTAAAAACTATTTTCCTGCAATCACGAAAATGTGAGCGACCGGCAGTTAGCGATTTATTGCCGGCCGGCCAGCCATCCTCAATTTATTATTTCTAAAAAACAAAGCATGAAAAAAATCGGCATCCTGTTCGGAAAAGAACGCACTTTCCCTAAAGCATTTGTGGAGCGGGTCAATTCTAAAGCGGTCAAAGGAGTGACCGCAGAATTCGTAAAAGTGGAAGAAGTGATGATGAACAAACCCTGTGGCTACGACGTTATCATCGACCGTATTTCTCAGGACGTCCCCTTTTACCGGGCCTACCTCAAAAATGCGGCAGCGACCGGCACTGCGGTTATCAACAACCCTTTTTGGTGGAGTGCCGATGAAAAGTTTTTCAATAATGTCCTCGCAGACCAGATCGGTATTCCGGTGCCAAAAACGGTTCTTCTGCCGAGCAAGGATCACCCCGACGATACTTCTTCAGAGAGTTTTTCCAACCTGAAATTCCCACTCGAGTGGGATGCCATGGCTGAATACCTCGGGGGATTCCCGATGTTCATGAAACCACACGCCGGCGGCGGGTGGAAAAGTGTTTACAAAGTAGAGAACTGGACAGAAGTGTTCAAAGCTTACCACGAGACCGGCCAGTTGGTTATGTTGTTTCAGGAAGCTATTGAGTTCGACAGCTATTTCCGTTGCTATGGTATTGGCCGCAAATACGTCCATATCATGGATTACGAACCGCGCAACCCGCACCATTTGCGGTATGTGGCCGATCACAAGGTGTCGAAAGAAATGAAGGCGCTGATGGAAGAATATGTACTGAAAATCTGCAACGCCCTCGGTTACGATTTTAATACGGTAGAATTTGCCATCAAAGATGGCATTCCTTATGCCATAGATTTCTGTAACCCTGCTCCCGATGCGGAGGCTTCTTCAGTAGGCAAGGAGAACTTTGAATGGGTGGTTGAGCATGCCGCAAACTATGCAATCGAGGTTGCGCAGGCTCACCAGGAAGGTCAGAACAACCTGACATGGGGCACTTTTATGCAGGAGAGCGTTGGTAGTACCGTGCCTAAACCGGCCGCTAAACGCAAGAAAAAATAGATGGATGGATGGTTGGGAGACAGGCTTTGAGGAGCTGGTCTACCACCCAACCGTCCAACCATTCGTATTATGAAAAATATACCAATAAAAGTAGCGATCCTGGATATGTACGAGGGCACCCGCAACCTCGGCATGGACAATATTCAGGATATCGTCAAGGAGTTTTCACATTACCTGGAATACGAGGTTTTTGATGTTCGCAGTGAGGTGAAAGTCCCTGATCTCAGCTACGATATTTACCTTTTTTCCGGTGGGCCGGGCAATCCCCTGGTAGGCGATGAGAGCTGGCTCAAGCCTTTTCACGACCTGATCGATGAGTTGTGGGAGCACAATAAACACCATACAGAAGGCAAAAAATACTGCTTCTTCATTTGCCATTCCTTCCAGATGGCCTGCCATCATTTTGGCCTGGGCAGCATTACCCGCCGGCGCCGCAAGTCGTTTGGTACGTTCCCGGTTTACAAAACAGAAGCCGGCCGCAAAGAGTGGCTGTTTAAAGCGTTGAGCGATCCTTTCTTTGTTGCTGACTTCCGTGAGTATCAGGTAATCGACCCCAATTTTGACCGCATGGAAGAAATCGGAGCCAAACTGTTGCTGATCGAAAAAGAACGAACCAAAGAGGGATTGCAGAGAGCCATGATGGCAGTTCGTTTTTCCGATGAAATGATCGGTACGCAGTTTCATCCGGAAGCCGATCCCAAAGGGATGAGACAATACTTTGCCGAAGAAGAGCGGGTGCTGGCGATCCTGGATGAGTTCGGTAAGGAGAAACTGGAGTTCATGGTCAAAGATCTGAACCACCCCGAAAAAATCGAGAAGACTCATAAAATAGTGTTGCCGTTTTTTCTGCACAAAGCTATTCAGGGTGTGCGGGAAAGCAGGCTCCAACCAGTCTGATGCCTCAAAGTGAGATGAATTCTTCGGCCCACTTACATGAAAGAAAAATTAAAGAAAATTTAAATTACAGAGTACTGAGGATTGGGGATGAAATCCCGTCCACCTTTACTTTCACTCTTACTTTCACTCTTATTTTCAATGATCTCCCATCTGCGCACTGCTTACAACGCCAACTTTACAGAACAGAAATACCAGGCTTTCCTCGATGAAATAGCGCGGGAGGCCGGACACCGGGCGTCGTTTAAAATTTCGGAAACCCCCATTTTTGTCCCGGAATACCTCCGGAAACAATTATTGCAGGCTTGCGAAGACCTGACCGATGTACTGTGCCGGCCCGATTTCAAAGAAATGTCGAAGGATACCTTGTTGCCGGAATTTTACGTGCCGGGAGAAACCGATCACCCGGCCTTTTTGTCGGTAGATTTTGGTATTTGTGAGGATGAAAACGGGCAGCTGTCTCCGCAATTGATCGAGATACAAGGATTTCCCTCTCTGTTTTTTTACCAAAACATCTGCGCCAATGCCTATCGCAATAATTTTGATATTCCCGCCAATCTCCGGCACTTGTTCGGGGGACTGGATGAAGCGGCTTATTTCGCAACCCTCAAACGAGTGATTGTCGGCGATTCCGACCCCCGGAATGTGGTGCTGATCGACATTGAACCCCACAAGCAAAACACCCAGACAGACTTTTGGGCGACTGCCCGCACGCTGGGCATTAAAGTACTTTGTGTGAGCGAACTGAAAACGTCGGGGAGGGATGTTTTTTACCTGGATGACAACGGTGCTAAAGTTGGGGTGGAAAGGATTTACAACCGGGTCATTTTTGATGAGTTGTTGAAACGTACCGACCTGAAGCGGGAGTTTTATTTCCAAAACGAATACAATATCCGCTGGGTAGGACATCCACATTGGTTTTCCAGGATCAGTAAGCACACGTTGCCATTTTTTGAAAGCCCGTTTGTTCCAAATTCTTTCTTTCTGGATCGAAAAGAACTACCCGCCGACCTGGAAAACTATGTGCTGAAACCCCTTTATTCTTTTTCCGGTCAGGGGGTGATCATCAATCCGGTGCAGGCCGATGTGGATGCCATTCCGGAGGAGGAACGGCGCCATTATATTTTACAGCAGAAGGTAAAATATGCTCCCGTTATTCCAACGCTGGACGAACCGGCAAAGGCAGAAGTTCGTATCATGATGGCCTGGGAAGACGGGGAAAAAAGGCCCAGGGCCCTGACCAATCTCGTCCGCCTCAGCAAAGGAGAGATGGTCGGAGTGCGCTACAATATGGGTAAGACCTGGGTCGGTGGAAGTATCGGCTTTTTTGAGTAAAAAATGCCGGGAGGCAGGTGCATATAGGTCGCCTGTTTTTCCGGAGAAAATGGTTCGGTCGCATATTTACTATGCCGGTAGCCAACTCCATTGTTCTCCGGGATGCTGCGATTTTGATAACTTAAAGAGCTATGCCGGGGTAGTGGAAAGCAATGACTTATTGCTGGCCTTGACCCCGCCAGAACCTTTTTCCTACTTTTGCAATAATATTAGCGTCGAGGGCATCGCCCTTTTGTTATTTGATTCAAACAAAACGACCCTGCAAACTGGAGCCAGTGAAGCAGCCAGCCTGGATAAACAGTAAAGAGACTGGCCGGCTTTTTCTCTTCGTTTGCTAACCTTGTCACATGACACTACTAATTGTTTATTTTACCATTGCCATTTTCATATCGTTTTTATGCTCTATATGGGAGGCAGTGCTGTTGAGTATTACTCCGTCTTTTGTCAACCGTCAGCTGGAAGAAGGCACCAGCCTGGGGGGTGATTTACAAACGTTTAAAAAAGACATTGACCGGCCACTTTCGGCCATTCTCACACTCAATACGATTGCCCACACCGTCGGGGCGATCATGGTCGGAGCGCAGGCCAGTAAGGTCTTTGATACTGCCACTTCCGTTTCCTTTTTAGGTTTTAAATTCACCGTTGAATCGATCATTGCGGCAGTGATGACGCTGGCTATTCTGGTGCTTTCCGAGATTATCCCGAAGACCCTCGGTGCCAATTATTGGCGGAAATTAGTAGGCCCTACCGTTTCGGTTTTGAAGGTCATTATTTTTATCCTTACCCCGTTCATTTGGCTCAGTATGCTGATCACCAAGAACCTGAAGTCCAAAGACGTTAAAAGTGTTTTTTCCCGGGCCGACTTCCTGGCGATGGCGAGCCTCGGTAAAAAAAGCGGAGCACTGAAGGAAAATGAATCAGCGATCATCGAAAACCTCCTCCACCTCAATAAACTCAAAGCTAAGGACATTATGACCCCCCGCACCATGATGTTCATGGCCGACCAAAACATGACGCTGGCAGAGTTCTACGGCTCGAGGAAAACCATGCCGCCGTTTTCCCGCATCCCAATTTATGATGACGACCGGGATGACATCAAGGGTATAATCCTGAAAAATGAAGTGCTGACGGCTATGTTGGAGGGCCGAAAGGATGAAAAACTGCAAAGTATCGGACGCCCCCTCGCCATCGTCAATGAAAATAAAGAACTCCCGCATCTCTTTGAATTTCTTTCAAAAAACAGGTCGCATATTGCGGCTGTTTCCGATGAATATGGCAGCATCGTCGGGCTCGTTACCCTGGAAGACCTGTTCGAAACCATTCTTGGGTTTGAAATCATGGATGAGTCCGACAATATTCCCGACTTGCAGTATTATGCCCGGAAAAAGTGGGAGGAACGGGCCAAGAAAATGGGCTTGCTGGAGGAGCCCACAGATGAGTTGTAGAAAAAATGCAACCATCGAAATGATTTACCGGGGTGCTTTAATAATCCCGGTTTGGTTTTCTCCGAAATAAAAATATCCCGACGGCCAAAAGGCTGTCGGGATATTTTTTTTACCCTTGTTACTTAAATTTCCCGGAACAACTTCTCCGGATTTATCGGAGAAAC
>JBFIJS010000043.1:0-12898 GCA_041600595.1 Saprospiraceae bacterium
TCTTACCCTTCCTTAATCCTGCTATTCCTGCTATTGGCGTCTTCCTGTGCCAACTTCAAATACAACATTGCCGAAGAAGCTAAAGGCTGGGAACAAAACCTGCCCGATCCATCCCTGCAACTGGAACACACTGTTTACCTCGTCGGAGATGCGGGTAAAGCTTATTTGGGAGGAACTCCCACCACTTTGAAATACCTCAAAAAAGCCCTGGCGGAGGAATCCGAGAACAGTTCTATCATTTTTTTAGGAGACAATGTCTATCCCTCCGGCCTATTGGACGATGACGAAAAAGGATGGGAGTTGTCGGAACACCGCCTTAAAGTCCAGCTCGACATACTGGATGGCTACAAAGGGCGACCCGTTTTTATGCCGGGCAACCACGACTGGGGTAGTGGCTTGAAAGGCTTGAAAAGGCAAGAGAAATACGTGAATAAATACATCAACAAAATGCGTGGTGTGGACGACAAAGACGATAAGGATTGGGAAGATTATTTTCTGCCGGAAAACGGCTGCCCCGGCCCCGAGGTTATTGAAATCGGTAAAAAGCTCGTCATCATTATTGTTGATTCGCAGTGGTGGCTGGAAGATTGGAGCAAGCAGCCCAAGATCAACGACGACTGTTTGTGTAAAAGCCGTAAAATGTTCGAGTATTTATTCCTGAATGCGGTCAAGAAATACCGGAGCCGCAATATCGTCATTGCCAGCCACCATCCACCCTTTACCAATGGCCCTCACGGCGGCAATTTCACCCTCAAGGAACACATCTTTCCGCTGACCCAATTTGCCGACAACCTCTATATTCCCCTGCCGGGCATCGGTACCGCCGCCGCGCTGATCCGCGCTTCGGTGGGCTCCAAGCAGGATATGTCGCACCAGCTCAATAAAGACCTGATGGAGACGATGCTTCGGAGTGCCAATACTTTTGGCAGTTTCATCTTTGTGGCCGGCCACGAACACAACCTCCAGTATCTGGAGAACGGACAGCAAAAATTCATTGTCAGCGGGGGAGGCTCCCAAAAAGATGCCAGCCGCATCGGAAAAGGGGCCCGGTTTGCCTATGGCACCATGGGGTACGCCACGCTTGATTTTTACGACACCGGCGAAGCCTGGGTGCAGTTCTGGCAACCCAATGCCGACGGGACGGACGCCAGAATGGTGTACCGCCAGAAGGTAAAGGGAGAATTGGACATCATTGAGGAAAATATTCCCGACTCTTTTCCTGAATTTGAGAAGGGACTGGACAGCGTAGAGGTTTTTGTGGTGCAAAACAAGGTGCCCAAAGCAGGGCCGTTGCACAAGTTTTTCCTCGGCAACCACCACCGGGATGTTTACCTGAATAAATATAAATTCCCCACCCTCGACCTGACAGAATTCGATGGCGGCGTGGAGCCGGTCAAAAGGGGAGGAGGCAGCCAGACCAACTCACTCCGGCTCGAAAACCCCAAGACCGGCAAGCAGTTTGCGATGCGGGCGCTGACCAAAGATGCCTCCCGTATTTTACCTTATCCCCTGAATAAAATGACGGCGGCCGTATTTATCCTGGAAGACAACTTCCTGTCGTCGCACCCTTTCACGGCGACAGCTGTGCCACCGCTGGCGGATGCCGTGAAGGTTTATCACACCACTCCCAACTTCTATTACGTGCCCAAACAACCCGCCCTCGGGGTCAACAACGACATCTACGGCGGCGGGGTCTATCTGGTGGAAGAACGGCCCGATGGCGATTACAGTGATATGGATGTGTTCGGGGGTTCCAAGGACATTATCAGCACGTTTGATGTAGCGGAGAAAATAACCAAAAACAACAACCATAAAATCGATCAGCCCTGGGCCTTGCGCGCCCGGTTGCTGGATATCCTCATGGGCGATTTCGACCGTCATGACGATCAGTGGCGCTGGGCTACTTTCAAGGAAGATGGCAAAAAAATATACCGCCCCATTCCCCGCGACCGCGACCAGCCTTTTGGGAAATACGACGGGCTGCTGGCCCGGCTGTCCAATCTGGTAGACCCCTTCGCCCGCCAGCTGCGGGTTTATGGCCCGGAAATAAAAAATATCAAGCACCTGGCCTGGAGTTCCTTGTCGTTCGACAATTCGTTTATCAACGAAATGGAGTGGTCCGAATGGGAAGAGGAAGTCATCTTTATGCAGAAAAACCTGACCGATGAGGTGATCGATCATGCTTTTGATGTGTGGCCGGAAAAAGTGCAGGAACTGACCGCTGACCACATCAAAATGTCGCTCAAGGAAAGGAGGAATAATTTGATGAAACATGCCCGTGATTTTTACGAAGTACTCTCCCGCGAAGTTGACATATTTGGCACCGACGAAAACGAACTGTTTGAAATAGAAAGGCTGGACGATGAGCATACCAAGGTGACGGTCTGGGAGATTTCTGAAAAGAAAGGCAAGAAAAAAGACAAAGTGTACGAGCGCACCTTTGAACGGTCGGTAACCAAAGAGATTCACCTGTTTGGGATCGGCGACGAGGATCAGTTCCACGTCACCGGTGATGTCAGCAAAGGCATCAAAGTCCGCTGCATTGGTGGCCTCGGAAATGATGAATTTGTCGATGAATCGAAAGTGAGCGGTCCCGGGAAAAAAACCTTTTTTTACGACGACCTGCGTAAAAATGACCTGACGCTTGGCACCGAAGCCAAAGACAAACGCACCAGCCAGCGGGAATACAACCTGTACGACCGCCGCTCCAGCGATCATGATTACGACTTTTTTATCCCGCTGCCCATCCTGGGATCCAATCCCGACGACGGCTTCCTCATGGGTTTCGGAGGGGTGCTGACGACCTATAAGTTCCGGAAAATACCCTACTCAACGTTTCATTCTTTCTATTCCAGTTATGCTTTCGAGACCAACGGTGTTTCGATCCGCTACACGGGAGATTACCTCGAGGTTTTTGGGAAATGGGACATGTATATGCAGGGGATCATCAATACCCCTTCCTACGCCTTCAACTATTTTGGCGACGGCAACGACAGCCCCAAATTAGTCGATGGTATTAATTACTACCGTACCCGTCAGAGTAAGGTTTACATCGCACCGGCCATGAAGCGAAGGTTTGCCGGCGATGCTGGTTTTTTCCGCATCGGGCCGGTTTTCGACCTGACGGACATCGAGGAAACCCAGGGCCGTTTTATCACTGATACCGACAATGGCGGTTTTCCGCCGGGGAGTGATGTTTTCCAAAGGAAATATTACGGCGGACTGGAAGTGGGGCTGGACTACCGCAGTGTGGATAATTTTATCAACCCCCACCGGGGTATCATGTTCCGGTCTCAGGTCAATTGGTTGACAAACCTCCGCGACCAGCCGGGTGAATACCGCTCATTCAATGCGGAGTTGTCTCTTTATCAGCCGCTCAACCGCAAGGAGACGCTCATTTTTGCCACCCGCTTCGGCTTTGGCACCAACCTGGGCAATGAATTCGAATTCTTCCAGCAACAGCGGATCGGTGGTGGCATTATGTCCAATCAACTTCGGGGCTATCGCTCCGACCGCTTTTTTGGGAAAACAGCCTACTGGCAAAATATTGACCTGCGGGCCAAACTGTTCAGCAGCTACAACCGAACCCTGCCTTTTACCCTGGGTATGTTTACCGGGTTCGATTATGGCCGGGTTTGGGTAGAAGATGTTACCTCTGATGTCTGGCATTACAGTTATGGTGGCGGTTTGTACCTTGCCCCGGTTGACCTGCTGACGATGTCCTTTGGCCTCTACCAACCCCGGGAAGATAACGAAGACGGGCCGCGGTTTACCTTTAAAATGGGTATGGGATTCTAAGCAGGAACTTTGACCAGTCGGTGCCGGCACGTCCGGGTCGGCATTCTTTATTTAATGATATGGCAACCTCTATCCGGCCGGACAATCCCGACCGGATAGAGGTTCCTTTGCTGGCAGTATCCATGCTATGACCCTTTGTTAGGTTGAAAAACAATGGCCGGATGATCGGCTGCTCCTTGAAAAACCATTGAAGTGCTCCTCCCTCTTTCACCAATAATTTTTGCTACTATGTGCTCGGCACGGACAGCCGGTGCAAAGCACAAAAAATCCGCTGGTTGCTTTTTTTTAAAACTGGCGGAAAAACAATTCCTGATTTTATTTTGTATTCTCTGGGTATTTTAACACTAACACCCGACAACATTCACCAATCACCAAAATGAAAACATTCTACCTACAACTCATCGGGCAGCTGCTTTGCTGTTTTTTGCTGCCAGCCACCCTTTCGTCCCAACAGCTCATGCATCAGGTTTTTATGTTCGGAAATTTTTCGGACATCGAAGACAAAATGGCTTTTACCCGCGAGCTGGATTCCGTTTTTAATGAAACAAAAACGCCATTTACCCTCATTCTGAATGGCGACCTCGTCAACACCATGATCGGGGAAAATGACCATCAGGAACAAATCGAACCGCTGTTCCGGGTCATGGATCTGGTGGAAAAATTTCCCGACGGTCAACTCCTGATCGTACCCGGCGACCGGGACTGGAACCGCAGCCGCAGGGGCGGGGAGAAGAGCCAGCGAAACCTTGAAAAGCGACTGAGGGAATACATCAAATCGCACGATTACCAGCGTTCGCACTGGGCTGTCAAGGACGGCTGCCCCGGCCCGAAGGTGTACGAAGTCGATCAGAACCTGGCCGTCATCACCCTCAATACCCAGTGGTGGAACCATCCCTACGACAAGCCCCGGCCCAGCGACGCCCAGTGCGAAGGCCTTTCGGAGGAAAACCTGAAGGAAGAACTGGAAGATGCCGTGGAAGATTACCAAAACAAAAATGTATTGCTCGTGGGGCATCATCCGTTTATTTCCACGGGCAATTACGGAGGTCAGTTTTCCCTGCTCGACCACTTCTCGCCGCTGCCGGTGCTCGGCCTTTTTACCACTTCATTCCACGCCAATGCGGGGGATCAATACGACCTGGCCAACCCCCGGCTGCACCCGTTCATCAGTACGATGATGAACCTTTTCTATTTTCACGAAAACCTGATCTATGCCTCGGGGCATGAGCGCAACCAACAGATCCTGGAAGGCAGTGAAAATTACCTGATCAACAGTGGTGCCCCCGTCAGGGCAAGGTATGCCGGCAACGACAAGCGGGCGGTCTTCAGTGAAAAAGCAGCGGGCGTCATGCGGCTCGATTATTTTACCAATGGCCAGGTAGATGCCGTTTTTTTACAAAATGAAAATGGGACGCTCCGGCCAAAAGTCGAACACCGGTTGTTTCACAGTGCCTGTACCGACGAGCTGCCCGAGGGGAAAAATGTCGTCCTGAATACCTCTTTTGCTCCCTGCCTGGCCGGCGCCCGCGCCACTGACCGGATGCAGTTCCGGTATGCCGTCAATGCGGTTATTCCCGGTGGGGAGGGGTACGAGGCCAGGGGCATGAAGCGCCTGTTGTTCGGCGATCATTACCGCTCCACCTGGGCCGAACCCGTTTCGGTGCCCTACCTCGACCTCGATCAAACCGGCGGCGGACTGACCATCTACAAAAAGGGTGGGGGCCGCCAGACGACTTCCCTGAAATTTCTCTCCGGAAATGGTTCCGTTTACACGTTCCGCTCCGTTGATAAAGACCCGACCAAAGCCCTGAATTACATTTTGAGAAATACCATCGCCGCGCCGGTGGTGCAGGATTTTACCTCCACCCAACATCCCTACGGTGCATTGGTCGTCGCTCCGTTACTGGAGGAAATTGACATTCTCCACGCCACCCCGACCCTGTACCGATTACCGGATGATGCCAAACTGGGCCCTTTCCGGAAAAAATATGGCAACCTGTTTGGCATGCTGGAGGAGAACCCGGGAAAGAAGAACAACGAAGGAAATCATTTTGCGGAAGCCGACGATATTGAAAAAAGTGTGGACATGTTCCAGCGTTTTTACAAAGACCAAGATGCCTACCTGCAACTGGACGAGTTCATCCGGGCCAGGCTCTTTGATATTTGGGTTGGCGATTGGAGCAAACACGAGGACAACTGGAAATGGGCCGTCTATAAAACCGAACAGGGCCACCTCTATCGCCCCATCCCCCGCGACCGGGATCATGTGTTCTCCCGGCAGGACGGCCTGATCAACTGGCTGGCCGACCGCAAATTCGGGATGCAAAACATCGAGAACTTCGGCCACGATTTCTCGGATATTCGCTCGTTGACATATCAGGCCCGCAACATGGACCGCTTCCTGATGCAGGAGGCCACCCGCGCAATGTTTCTCGAACAGGCCAAATTTATCCAGGAAAATATTTCCGATGAGGATATTGAGGAAGCCGTCAGGCGTCTGCCTCCGGAAACGATTCCCCTGTCGGGAAATGAGATTGCGGCGAAACTGAAAAACCGCATCAAACACTTGCACGAAGCCGCCGAAACGTATTATGAATTATTAAATAAAGAAGTGGACGTGACGGGCTCGAAAGACGAAGAGTATTTTGAAATTATCCACCAGACTGACGGCTCGGTCCGGGTGCAGGTGTTTGAAATGAAAGGAAAAACCAAAGGAGAAAAATGCCTGTACGACCGTACGTTTTTTCCCCACGAAACCAAAGAGGTCCGGGTGTGGGGACTGGCCGACAAAGACCAGTTTCATGTGACGGGCAACGGGACGGGCCGCAAAATAAAAGTGCGGGCCTTTGGTGGCCCGGGCGATGATGTCTTCGAAAATGAAGCAGCGGCTAAAACGCTTTTTTACGACAAAGGCCGTGGCTCCGTTTTTCAGACTGGCGGGCACGCCAGGGTGGTTGAATATTGGAACCGAAGTCTCTACGAATATGACCGGCAGCGCTTCGACTACGATTACTTCCTGCCGCTGGTTACGCTTGGATACTCCCGGTACACGGGGTTTGGCGTTGGCTTGAGCGGAAGCTGGACGCACCGGAATTTCACCAAAGACGACTTCCACAGCAAGCACAAAGTAAACGCAGGGTACACCACCCGGGGCAACTTTTCGGCGGGTTACAGTGGCCGTTTTCACCAGGCTGTCCGACGCTGGGATTTTCTCATTGATGCCTATGTGGCCCAGCCACAATTGCAAAATCGCTTCTACGGCATTGGCAACAGTTCCGTCAATAACGAGGACGAACTTGGTACCGATTTTTACGAAACGGCGGTGCATACGCAGCATTTTTCCCTCGGCCTTGTGCGGGATTTTTGGCAAAAAAGTTCCCTGCAACTGATGGCCGGGGTGGAGCAAAATAATTCCCGCCAGATCGACGATACTTTTCTGAACAGTAATGCGGAACAGATTTATGGTGCCAACCGCGAGTTGTTCATGGCGCCCGTCAGTGTGCAACTCGACCTGGATTTCCGGGACGAAAAAGGCCTCCCGTACCACGGGGCCCGGCTGTTGGTGGGCTATGAAGGGAATGCCCTGATCACCGACGTAGAGGCGGCAGATAACTATTTCGGGATCGCCAGGGCGGATCTGGAATACTATATGTCCACCAAAAGGAAACACCCGCTGACCCTGGGACTGCGGGCAGGTGGTGCAACCAGTCACGGCGATACGCCCTGGTATAAATTGCCCAACATCGGAACCGACAACGGCCTACGGGGCTATCTGGAAGACCGCTTTACCGGTACTTCAACAGCTTTTTTCAATACCGAACTCCGCTATCAGATCGTGTACACGAGGACCTCCATCGTGCCGGTGAAAGTAGGGGTGAAAGCCTTTTATGATTATGGCCGGGTTTTTTCGGATGAGCCTGGTGAAAGCATCGATTGGCGGAGTGGTTATGGCTTTGGCTTCTATCTGGTGCCGCTGAGTGAATCTTTGACCGTATCTTTGACTTTCGGTTTTTCGGACGAAGAAACCATGTATCCGGTGTTCAGTCTGGGGACGCCGCTGCGGTAAGGACCGGGTGGTGTTCACGACCATACGCAACTGACGGGTATGGCGATGGCGATCGAAACAACACGGCGCAATTGTATTTTGACCATTTCTCTAAGTTGAAATTTAGACCTGATGAAGTACACGTTACTATGTTTGTGCGTCCTGATGGCGGGAACGATTCGGGCTCAGCTCCGGCCCGATTTTCTGCCGGAAGACGTGGGCACGCCCGGCGGGCAAATTGTTCGTTGTTATTGCAAACCCGGCGTGCGGAATAAGTCCCGCTCAAAAGGACTGGAACTGGCCTACACCAACATGGGGCGGGGCACTTTTACGGATGAGGAAAACAGCGTCACACGGCCCTACACCAAGTTCAGCAATTGGTCCCGCTTTGAGTTCGACCTGAAAGGCCCCGTTTTGAACAAACAAAACTTCAAGTTTCTGGTGGGCTACAAATACACGGGCGAAACTTTCAATATCAATAATTTTGGCAACGATTTCCGGCCCACTTTTGAACGCCTCGACCGGGTGACCCTGAAAAGCAGTAACATCAGCGCCATCATCACCAAGCCCATCAACGAGAAAAACTATATGGCTTTCCGGCTGCGCTATACGGCTAATGGCGACTTCGACGGCGTCATGGACTTCAGCCAGCGCTACGGCATCTACAAGGCGATGGGGGTTTTTGGATTTAAAGTACACGATGATTTTGAGTGGGGTTTCGGGATTAATTATTCCAATTCTTTCCGGGACTCGAACAATGGTTCCCGGCGCCGCACGAATATTCTGCCATTTGTGATCTACAACCGGACTTTTGTCAATGATTGGGGAATTGAAGCGGCCTTTCCGGGCTACATTTACGGTCGTTACAACCAGGGCCCCAACACCATCTTTTTGTTCGGAACAGAATTTTCCAGCGACAGCTACCGGATTGATGTCCCCTTGTCGAATGAACCAACACTGGACTATGCCATCAATCAGTCGTCCCTCCTTTTTTTGGCCAGGTGGGAACAGCAGATCGTTCCCTGGATTTGGGGAAATATCAAAGCAGGTTATCAGATGAGTTTCAGCACTGATTTTGAATCGAAAGCTGCAAATACCACTACTTTCTTGGTAGATCCCTCCAACTCACCTATTTTCGAAATAGGTATTTTCATTTCGCCACCGGACGGAGCGTTTAAGTAAGGCTGAAGGTTGCTTTCTGAACGATACACCCAATAAACCATCTCAACCCTCTCAACCATCATCAACCATCTCAACCATCATCAACACCAATAATTATGTCAACCACCGCCACCGCCACCATCAATACCGAACGAATAAAAGCCGTCTTCACGGCCCAGCAGAAAAACCAGTACAACATCGCCCGCACATCCGTCCGGGAGCGGCGGCAAAAGTTGCAAAAGATCGCCGACACGGTGATGAAATACCGGCAGGAAATCCGGGACGCCCTGTGGGCCGACTTCCGCAAACCCGCCGCCGAAGTCGATCTGACCGAAATATATGTCGTGACCACCGAAGTCAAGCACACGAAAGCCCGTCTGGCCCGTTGGATGGCCGACAAGCCCGTCTCCACTCCTTTGGCACTCATGGGGTCGACCTCGTGGATACAGCACGAACCCAAAGGCGTCTGTCTGCTCATTTCCCCCTGGAATTATCCGCTGAACCTGACCTTCGGGCCATTGGTGTCGGCCATTGCGGCGGGCAATACGGTCATCATCAAACCTTCCGAGCATACGCCGCACTGTTCGGCGATTATGAAAAAAATGGTGGAGGAAATGTTTGAGGAAAAGGAAGTCGCTTATTTCGAGGGTGGGGTAGAGACGGCAACGGCCTTGCTCGACCTGCCGTTTAACCATATTTTTTTTACCGGTGCCCCGGAAATCGGGAAAGTGGTGATGCGGGCCGCCGCCAATCACCTGGCTTCGGTCACCCTGGAATTGGGCGGGAAATCGCCAACCATTGTTGACGAAACGGCGGATATTCCGCAAGCGGCCAACCGTATCGCCTGGGGTAAATTTTCCAATAACGGACAAATATGCATCGCCCCTGATTATGTATTTGTGCACGAAAGCAAAAAGCAACAATTCCTCGACGAAGTGGGCAAGCGTCTGCAAGCCTTTTACGGCGAAGATCCCGCTTCCTCCGACTACATGCGAATGGTCAATAACAACCATTTTAAACGGGTGAAATCCTATCTCGACGACTCTGTTTCCAAGGGCGCCCGGGTGATCCATGGTGGCCAAAGCAATGCCGGGGAGAATTACCTGGCGCCCACCGTCGTCACCGATGTACCGATGAATTCGGACCTGATGGAAAAGGAGATTTTCGGGCCGGTGTTGCCGGTGCATTCTTTCCGGAATATTCAGGAGGTCATCGAGGTGGTCAATGCGAATGAAAAACCGCTGGCGCTTTATATTTATTCGAAAAACAAAAAAAATGTGCGGCACATCCTGCGGGAAACCCGCGCCGGTGGCACTTGCATCAACAATAACGCCGTGCATTTTTTCAATACCAATCTTCCTTTTGGCGGCTCCAATAACAGCGGCATCGGGAAGGCACATGGCTGGTACGGTTTTGAGGAGTTTTCCAATGCCAGGGGAGTGTTTAAACAAAATCTGCCCGGTGCGCTGGAAATGCTGATGCCGCCTTACACGGATTGGAAACAGAAGATTATAGACCTGACAATCAAGTGGTTGTAGTCGAAAAGACCGGCCCTCGGAACAGGTTTCGTCCACCGTCATCCGTCGTCCGTCCACCGCCAAAACCATAAACTTCCAATCATGCGGGTAAATCAAAATAAGCTGCAAGCAGGCCGTGCTTTTCCCATTGGGGCAACGGTCGAAGAGGGTGGGGTTAATTTCAGTATTTTTTCCAAAAATGCCACCCAGGTTGAGTTGCTATTGTTCCGGGAAGTCGATGCGGCTTTACCCTCTCACGTTTACATTTTAGATAAAAACGAACACCGGACCGGATTTTACTGGCACGCCTTCATTCCGGGGCTGCGGGTGGGACAGGTCTATGCGTTCAGGGTGCATGGCCCATTCCTGCCGGAGCGGGGCCACCGATTCGATCCCCAAAAAGTATTGCTCGATCCATACAGCAAAGCGGTAGTGGTGCCGGGAAATTACAGCCGGCAGGCGGCCAGCCTCCCGGGCGACAATATGGCCAGCGCCATGAAAAGTGTGGTAGTCGAAACAGACAACTACGACTGGGAAGGGGACGAACATCCCCGTCACCCGTTTTCACGAACCATTATTTACGAGTTGCACGTGGCGGGTTTTACCAAAAATCCGAACGCCGGCGTGGCACCGGAAAAACGGGGAACTTACGCCGGGCTGATTGAAAAAATACCCTACCTGAAAGATTTGGGCATCACGGCGGTCGAGTTGCTGCCGATTTTCCAGTACGACGTGCAGGACGCACCGGCCGGCAAACGCAATTATTGGGGCTACAGCCCGGTTTCTTTCTTTGCCCCGCACGGGGCGTACAGTTCCCGCAAAGACCCCTTGGGGCCGGTCGATGAGTTCAGGGATATGGTGAAAGCATTGCACCGGGCGGGCATTGAAGTGATTCTTGATGTGGTGTACAACCACACCGCCGAAAATGGCGATGACGGTCCGACGCTTTGTTTTAAAGGCATTGAAAACCGCGCTTACTACTTGCTGGATGCCGAAAGGAAAAATTACTCCAATTATTCGGGTACCGGTAATGCCATCAATGCCAACCAATCCATCGTACGGCGGATGATCATGGAAAGTCTGCGTTATTGGGTGTCGGAAATGCACGTCGATGGATTCCGGTTCGATCTGGCCTCCATCCTGGCCCGCGACGAATCGGGCCAGCCGGTGAAGAACCCGCCGATTCTTTGGGAAATCGAGTCCGACCCGGTACTGGCCGGCACCAAACTGATTGCCGAGGCCTGGGACGCTGCGGGACTCTATCAGGTTGGTTCGTTTATCGGCGATCGTTGGAAAGAATGGAACGGCAAATTCCGGGATGATGTGCGCCGGTTTATGAAAGGCGACGACGGGGCGGTTTCTCATTTTGCGGCCCGGGTACTCGCCAGCCCGGACATTTACGGACACAAGGAGCAACACCCGGAGGCCAGTATTAATTTTATCACCTGCCACGACGGGTTTACCCTCAACGATCTGGTGAGTTACAACGAAAAACACAATGAAGCCAACGGAGAAAACAACCGGGATGGATCCAACGACAACCTGAGCTGGAACTGTGGCACCGAAGGCCCAACCAACGACCCCCAAATTGAAAAACTGAGAACCCAACAAATCAAAAACTTTCTGGCGGTCACCCTCCTGGCCTACGGCACGCCGATGCTACTCATGGGCGACGAGGTACGGCGCACCCAACACGGCAACAATAATGCTTACTGTCAGGATAATGAAATCGGCTGGTTCGACTGGGATTTGGTAGAAAAAAATGCCGATCTGCACCGGTTTGTGAAATTGTTGAACACCATCCGCCTGCGTCGCGATGTCAGTTTGCAGGATCCTGATTTACCGCTGATCGAATTTCTCGAAACCGAAAAAGTGGAATGGCACGGCATCCACCTCGGTCAACCCGATTGGGCGCACAACTCCCACAGCCTTGCCTGCAGCGTCCGGACGTACAACAACTCTTTTGTGCTGCACCTGATGTTCAATGCTTTTCACGAAGACCTGGTTTTTGAACTGCCACCGAATGGCGGCCACCACGCCCCGGATTGGCGGCGACTCATCGATACTTCCCTCGCCTCTCCTGCCGACATTAACCGCTACGCCAATGCCGAATCGGTGACGGGCGGTGCGTACACGGTGAAAGCCAGATCAATGGCGGTGTTGAGTCGGAAGGGGGAGATTTGAAATAGTGCCTTTTAGCAGGGGCTTGTTTTGGATAATTGAAGCCGCATAACCCGGCGGGTAGTGGAGGTAATTCATTTTATCGCTGATGTATTGTGCCAGCGGACATGAGCCTTTTTGTTGTTAGCCCTGCCGGGCTTGGCAGTTGCAAACTGCCTGATGGGATGTTGCAAGTTACGCTGCGCTAAACTTGCAA
>JBFIJS010000044.1:0-12814 GCA_041600595.1 Saprospiraceae bacterium
ACCTCCACATGGATGATCCGGTCAAAAAACTGTTCTAACTTCCCGACTTTTCGATCGATAAAATCTACTAACTTTTGATCGGCTTTAAACTGGACTGATTCTGTGTGTACTTTCATAGACAATAATTTAATGATTAAAATGATTAATTTTTTCAAGGCGCAGATACCGGTAGCGGGTTGGCTGAAACCGGAACCTACAAGGAGGTTTTAGCTTTGGGGTGAGCTTGTGCGTAAACTTTTTTCAGTTTTTCAATGGAGTTGTGCATGTATACCTGTGTAGCCGCCAAACTCGAATGCCCCAGTAGTTCTTTAATAGCGTTCAGGTCTGCCCCCCGGTTGGATAAATGAGTAGCAAAAGTGTGCCGCAAAACGTGGGGGCTTCGTTGTTCTAAGGTGGTAACGGCCGTCAGGTATTTTTTTACCAGTTTGTACACAAATCCCGGGTATAAAGGTTTTCCCTTATCGGTTACAAGCAGATGGTCATGACCGGGCCCCAGATCCTGCAGCGTTCTTTGTTCGATGTATGAAGATATCAAATTTGCCAGGTGCCTGGCGAATGGGATCAACCGCTCTTTCTGTCCTTTGCCCATCACTTTCAGTTGATTGCTGGCAAAATCTACATCACCGACTTTTACACTGATCAGCTCGGAGCTGCGCATGCCGGTACAGTAGAGGAGTTCGACCAACAGGCGATTACGCAATCCGGAAAACCCTTCTCCAAAATCCACGGCATCGAACAGCAACTCCATCTTGTTTTCATTGACAAATACCGGCAGCCGTTTGCCCATTTTGGGAGCCATCACTTTCGCCATCGGATTGGTCGTTATAATTCCTTCTTTTCTCAGAAATTTAAAATAAGTCTTCAGGCAGGATAATTTACGGTTGATCGAACGGGGTGTGTTCTTTCTATCCAGCAAATCAACGATCCAGGAACGGATATGGGTGTGGGTAATTTCGGTACAGGAGGCAATTTCAAAAATGCGATCTACAAACTCAACAAACTGTCCGAGGTCAGTTTGATAGGCGGTGAGGGTGTGCGGTGAAAACCGTTTCTCGTATTGCAGATATTGAAAAAATCGCTCTTGCTTCATTCCCTTTGTCATCCCTTTAATTCTGGTTGTTCAGGAGTTAAAGTTAAGTTTCCATATTGATAGATGCAAAGAAGCATCCAGTTTTTTTCTGCTTAGTTGCCTCCTTGTTGCGGGCGGGTTACGGGACAATACCGGTAACGGACCTGATCTCCCCCGGAAACTACGCGGATTCGGCATTAACGTTTGCCGCCGGGCCGCTTCATTTGCAGGAAAACCGCCTCTGTACAGCAATCAAATTACAGCAATCCAAGGTGTAGCAGGCGCCCCCCTGTCTGATTGACCGGGTTGACCTCTTTCCCGATAACGATACCGTCTTGCGGAGCAAAATATTCCCTTTCCAGATCGCCGAATATGTTATGAATGCGGGCTATCAACTCTCCTTTTTTCACAAAAGTGGCTACTTCCGGTATGACCGAGAGAAAGCCGCCCATATCGGTATAGATCCAAACCGAATTTTTGCAAATGACCGGGTCGTCTTCACCTTCATCAATTTGCGACGGCAACATTTCCAGGTAATGTAAAACGTTGTGTAAGCCAGTTAGCCCTTCCCGAATCATTCCTTTCTGAAAACGATGCGGGTTGCCCACCTCCATCGTAATCGCGTGTATCCCCAGATCCATGGCCGCCCCTCTCAGTGTTCCATCCGATGGAGGATTGTGCAGAGCGATCTGTGGGTTTTGCAACAGGGCCATCTGACGAGTCACCTCATTTTCCAGATCAGCCCGGACGTAGTATGAATTGACCCTGCCGAAACTCGCCGTGTGCAAGTCTATCAGGTAGTCAAAGTGTTTGATGATGCGATCCATCAGCCGCCAGGCATACACCTGGCTGACGTCTCCGTTTTCCTCTCCGGGCATGAGGTGGTTCAGATCTTTACCATTTAAGAACCGCCGGGTACGTCGCACCAAAGACGGCACATTGACAACCGGCACCCCGATGATGGTCCCCGTGAGGCGGCTGATGTCTATTTCCTTAAAAAGCCGTTGAATGACGGGAATACCGTTGAGTTCGTTGCCGTGAACGGCTGCTGTCAGCCCTAATGTTTTCCCCTCTTTCACTCCTTTGGCAACAATCACCGGGACAAGAACGGGCATACCCATACCATCACTCACCACATGGAGAAAGAAACGCTCAATGGTTCCTGGCTTTATGGCTTCAAGGTCAAGCTTTTTGATGGTGCGGGGGGGGTGCTGAGTTTTACTTATTACTGACATAAAAAGCAGATAAGGACATTTGTTGCTCCATTTCAAACCTCCGCAAATCGTTGGTCTGCTGGTCTGATTTGAATGGAACATTGTTTTTTTAAACTTCGGAAAAACGATTTTACAGGCTCAACTATTTTCCGAAAAGTAATCCCATGGCAACTCGGCAGCTCTTTTCATCACCGGCCGTCGGCTATACTCTTCAATCCTGATAATCCCTCCGATACTGGCGGTGTTGATCTCTGACAAAATCCGCCTGCCGTCATCATTCACCAGGGTGTCGATACCATAGAAAATGACTCCCCGCTCCTGCAATACCGGGTCGATCCGCTCGACGATGGCCCGTTCATCAGCATCAGCCTCAGACTCGGACGAACTACCTCCCTGAGAGACATTGCAAACCCAGCTACCATTCTTTGGAGTGCGGAGCGATGCCCCTAAAATCTCTCCATTACAGATAACAATTCTTTTGTCTCCCTGGGTTACATTTTTCAAAAATTGTACTCCCAGATAATCCATCGGGCTTCCGCTGATGGTCTTGACGAATTCCGTATAATCCATTGTTCTTCCACCCGCCACGGATGCCTTGTCGCCCTCAATTTTGACGATTCCCTTTCCACCGTAGCTCTTGGTAGGTTTTAAAACAATGGGAAATTCTTGTCGAAAACTATCGATATCTTCCATGCTTGTACAATAGCGCATGGGAGGACACACCTCCGGAAAATTTAACATAAATGCCTTATTACCAACTTCTTCAATTCCCGTTGGCCGGTTGACAATGACAGCATGTTTGAAGGTTGTTTCAACAAAGGGCCAAAAACCTTCAGGAGTTGGGTAAGGTAATCGCATCAACACGGCGTCGTAATTCCGGAGTGCCAGTTTGGTGAGGTTCTTTTTGAAAAAATAGGCATCGTCGCGGTAAGAAAACATGGCGCTGACCTGGGTGCCGTACAAGGTTTTGGAGGCCATTTTTTCAAAAAACAATTTATTGCCATCTATTCCCCGGCTGGCGACATCAATTCTTTCACAGATAGGATGTCGCAGCATTTCCTTGAGTAATAAATAAATGGAGTTCTCTTCGCTGTGGGTACTGTGGTCGGTCAGTACCAATAAGTTCATTTTATTCACTGAATTGGATTGGATCGTTTTTGGCAGCAAGAATCATTGGGCTTTCCACTCCTCAATAACGAAGTAGTCTGCCCTTTTACGAACAAGCATTGCCGTAAGTTTGCCTTGCCGCGAAAACATTTAAAGTAATCACTGTGCATTTAAGCTGATGTCGCTCCGTACAAGTCTGGGCATTTTTGGTGTAATAGCCCGATAGGCCGTAATACCGGTTTTTTTCAAAACAAAATTCAAAATGCCCGACTCCTTCCGCTACCTGTGAGTTTCTTTGGGAGAAACAGGCGTCCCCTCTCCATAGTTGTACCGGAATCACAAAAGTTACCCTTCAAAAAATCAAAGTAATATTTCATTGATCAGCGCCGGATCATCATTCAGCTTCTTAAACAGCCGCATGCGAAACCGGCCTTCTGATGTCATCAATTTCAACGCCATTTTATCAATGGCAATCATCGAAAGGACGGTCTGAATATACGCCTCAATCAAATCGTCAATGCCCATACCAAGTTTGTTAAAATCCCGGCGATCCATGAGCATCAGCCGGTTGGTGTCAGAATCCCAGGTTCCGTCCGGTTTTTTGATGGACAAATTGGTACCGAGCATTCCCCAGCTATCGTCGCCCTCCCGCAGCCGGTCCGCCAGCGGCAATCTTCCCCGACGGGCATACACACAGATCGGACGGATGCCCTCAGCCGTCGAACTGACCATCATGCGAAGGTCCGAAACAAAGGTTTCTCCCAACTTATTGGGCATGGTACCAACGTGGTAAAATTTACCGGTTGAGGAGATAGAGCTCCAGTTGTAGTTGCCGATCAGACTCTGCACGATGAAGCGGTCGTAGTCAAATTCCAGCTCCATGAAAGCGTCCAGTTCCTTCTTGGTGACGATCGTGTAAACGCCCTGACCCGCATTGCTGTAAGGTACCTTGACAACGGCATGGCCACCCATTTTATCTACCCAACCCGGTATTTCCTCCTTTTTGACGTCCCGTATGGTTTCCGGCATCCGGATACTGAGGTCGGTGCCCTCCAGTTCTGCATTGTATTCGTCGTAAGCTTTGGCAGCCAACATCTTGTTTCGACCGCCAGCCAGGCAGGCTACGCTGGGATTCAGGATGCGGGTTTTGGTATGCAAAGGCAATCGGTTCCAGGGTTTTTGGGTCAGGTAGCGAAAAGCGGCCCGAATCGGGTGCCACTGCCCCCCCTTACTGCGTACATGCATAACACCATCTTCAAATTTAACCGCCGGCTTGGGGTTGTTTTGGTGAAAGGTCGTCAGAAAAACGGGCTCGTTGAACACATCCGCCATCACGGCTGCATAGCCTGTTACTTCCATTGGGTTTTTATCATAAATCACGGCCAGTCCCCCCTTCACCGTTGGCCGCCTTTTTTTCAGATGAGGCAAAAAAGTTCGCTCCATCAGCCAGCGGTAGGTGCCTTGTTCGTCGTGATCGTCGATCAAAGGCATTGATTTTTGGCCACTCGGACAAGAGTTGTTTTCAATGACGACCATCTGACGGCGACCACCCGCTGAAGTTACATTGATCAAATCGGCGCCACCCCAGAGGAAGTAGCGGCATTCATAATTGAGTATTTCCCTCAAGACTTTCGGCCTAACTTTCGGGTAAAGGTGGCAATAACGGGTAATGATCCGCTCCTGATCCAGATTGAGAAAGAAATTGACCATGGGGTGAATGGTCGCATTGAGTGCTTTGGGATACCAATGATTGTGTGCCTCGAACGTTCCGGGCATCACTGGGCGGGCAAAAGTCTTGACTGGCTTGGCGAGGGTGGTCATGATTAGAGCATTTTGTTTTTTTGGTTGATCAACCCACATCCATCATCGGTTTATCGTCGCCGCTGATGCTTTGGTCCGACGAAGCAAAAGTGAGTGAATTGGGCAAACGGTACAACTTAAAGAGGTTTTTTTTGGCAAATAAAGTCCAAATTGATTTTCAACAGGAGGCAGCCCTCCGTATCAGGTGGCAAAAAACGTTTTTCAACTTGGATTGCTTGATAATAGGCGGTTATTTTTTTGAAAAATTTTCCCCGAAAAAACCACCAGCCTGTAGCATTTTGCTGTGTTTTTTTCACCTGAATTAATGATGGCAGGCCATAGTTACAGGACTCGTTTTTTCCTTTATCCTCCTGCACACCACCGGGAGTCTTTCTAAAATCCAGTGCAAAACAGCAGAAAAGCATTATCCGAAAAGACTGCGCTTTCTTTCCAATAAGCAGAGGATGTTAAATAATCGGCACTCTAAAGAAGCATAGCGTATCGTTTTATAAATTATTGCAAAACTACAGATTGCAGAATGCCAACCTATTACTGACGACTATGAAAACAGCTATCTGGCGGTAATATCCTATTTTCGCCCCTGTTTCCCCAACAATGTACCGCAAGTAGTTGACAAAAGCGAGACCCAACGGTTATTTATTTTGGCAGTCTACCGGCATTCGCCAACGATACTAAATCAACCGCTGTAGCCGGACTGCGGCTCCCAAAGTTTTGGCAACTGCAGCACAACTTTAACTGATAATCATAAAAACTCAATGCAAAGATTGTTCATTTTCCTTGGCTGCTTAGCCCCTTTTATTCTCCGGGCTCAATCCCAAGCCTTATTAACTCCCTACGAAAAGAACAATAACACCACAGCGACTTATTTTGAAGCAATTGATTTCTACCAGCAACTGGCTGCCGGGCACGATCAGCTGCAAGTCCTTGAGTGGGGGCTCACCGATTCCGGGCACCCCCTCCACGTAGCGGTATTATCCAAAGAAAAAGAATTCGATGTCCGCAAAATCAAAGAACAAAACAAGTGTATCCTTCTCATTAACAACGCCATTCATCCGGGCGAACCAGAGGGCGTCGATGCCACGATGATGCTCGTCCGGGATTATTTAACCAGCCCCGGGCGACAATCACACCTCAAAAACGTGGTGCTCGTCATCATTCCGTTTTACAACATTGGTGGTGGCCTCAATCGGGGAGCCTTCAGCCGGGCCAACCAAAACGGTCCCAGCGAATACGGCTTCAGGGGGAATGCCAAAAACCTCGACCTCAACCGGGACTTCATCAAGTGCGACTCAAAAAATGCCCAAACATTTAATCAAATATTCAATCACTGGCAGCCCGATGTTTTTATTGATAATCACACTTCCAACGGTGCTGATTATCAGTACACCATGACGATGCTCACCACGCAGGAGGATAAACTCGGGCCGGTTTTGGGTAAATATGTCCGGGAAGAACTGCTGCCGGTTTTATACGAAAATATGGCCGGCGAAAACTGGGAAATGACACCCTACGTAAACGTATGGGGCGGCACCCCCGACGACGGCATCCCCGGATTTTATGACTCACCACGATATGGCTCCGGATTTGGTGCCACCCACCATTGCATTTCGTTCGTACCGGAAACACATATGCTAAAGCCCTACCCCGACCGCCTGTTGTCCACCTATGCTTTTATGGATGTAGTGATCAAAGAAGTCAATAAACGGTCGAAGGAAATTATTGGTGTCAGAAAAAAAGCCGTAGAAGATTATTTGGCAAAAAATAAAATAATTATTGACTGGGAAATAAATAAAGAGAAAGCGGACACTATTTTATTTAAAGGATTTAAAGCAACCTATAAAAAATCCGAAGTAACGGGTCTCGATCGCCTGTTTTATGACCGTGCATTTCCTTTCGAAAAGAAAATCCCATATTGGAATTATTTTTCGCCTAAATCTGAAATCGACAAACCCTATGCATACATCATCCCCCAGGCCTATTCGGAAGTTATTGAGCGCTTGCAATGGAACGGTGTTGAGATAAAACAATTATCGGAAAATATAACACCGGAAACAGAGATGTACTATATCCTTAGTTATAAAGACCGCAAAGCCTACGAAGGGCATTATTTACATTATGATATAAGTATGGAAAAAACAAAAATGCCCTGGCTTTTCCATAAAGGCGACTTTGTCATTTTTACCGACCAAACAGCTGTCCGGTACATCGTAGAAACTCTTGAACCACAGGCACCGGACAGCTTTTTTGCGTGGAATTTTTTTGACGGCATACTGGGACAAAAAGAAGGTTTTTCAGCCTACGTATTCGAGGATAAAGCCGCAGCATTTTTAAAAGAAAATCCGGATATAAAAAGAGAACTGGAAGAGAAAAAAAATAACGATCCGGAATTTGCTAAAAATGCCTGGATGCAATTGGGCTGGGTGTATGCCAAAACCCCGCATTACGAAAAAACACATAATTTGTATCCGGTCGGACGTTTGATGCAGACCATAAGTCTGCCGGTGGAGTAAAAAGCTTTATATTCTCCACCTCACTTTTTAATCAATTATTAATGGGTAAAATAAATTAAATGAAAATGAAAAAACTGAGTTTCTTTAAAATTTCACTGATTCATGTGGGCCGGAAATTTCACCTTATCATTGAGGCAGCCAACTGCTCGGCCCAACGGGGTTTTAAGGAGCAATTCCGGCTGTTGCAAAAAGAACAACTTTCCCTGCTTCGCATTTTATAAATAAATTCCTGTTACAGTGTACTGAGTTTACCCGCCAATCTATTAACTATCAATTTCTTTTAGGTAAATTTTATTATTTTTTTTGCATTCTAATTTTGACTACCTACTTATTTCTTTTTATCCCTGCTTTTTACCATGCCTGCTAACAGACAACCCCTCTCACCGAGAAAACCATTGATCTGAAAAAATACCCGCCAGCTCTGAAAAAATATTTTCCCGCCACGGTGGTCTGGATACCTGGCAAAAAAATGCAGGGCCTGTCTAACGATATTGTGAAAAAAGAAGGCAACGAAAAAATGGTCGATTTTAAAGACCGGCGGGAGCGGATCGTAGCCAGTAATTTCATCACCGGCTGCGACGGCGTTATTTATTCGGAGACCAACACATTATTTTTTGCAAAAAAAATACCCCGGCATTAAATTATCGTACGGGGCAAATGTCGGTATCAGCCCCGAAGATGAATGTTACTTACATTTCTAAAATAATGATCTTTGTCACCTAATCGGACAAATTTGTCCGATTAGACTTATCTTTGTTTCAGAAACTAAAAACTATGTTTTCAAAAGCTTGTGAATACGGCATCAAAGCCATGATTTTCATCGCCCACGAAAGTGAAGGCGGCAACCGGGTAAGCCTCCGGGACATTGCCGGCGCCATTGATTCGCCGGAAGCTTTCACGGCGAAAATTTTACAACAACTCCGTAAGCATCGCCTGCTTGTTTCCGTGAAGGGCAACACCGGCGGCTTCGAATTGGGCCAACGGAGCAGCGAAATCATGCTGGCCCGGATCGTGGAGGCCATCGATGGCACCAAAATTTTCACGGGCTGCGGGTTGGGTTTTGCAGCCTGCTCGGAAGACCGGCCCTGCCCCATTCACCACAAATTCAAAAAAGTCAGGGATGAACTGCAGGGGATGTTGGAGACGACTTCTTTGCACGAACTGTCGCAGGGGCTGGAAGTGGGTTTGACTTTTTTGAAACAATGAAAACGCAGGAATCGACAAACTATAATTTCATTTTTCACCTATAAAAAATACAAGATCATGAATACTTTATTGCATGAAACCGTCGGCAGTTTGGTCGCAAAAAATTACCGGGCCTCTGCTGTTTTCGCCCAACATGGCATCGATTTTTGCTGCAAAGGCGGCCGCACCCTGAGTGACGCCTGCCAAAGCAGTAACCTGAATGCCGAAAAAATCGAAAAAGAACTGCTCGAAGTACTCGAACAAAAAGAGACTGCCGGGCCGGATTTCAATGCCTTCCCACTGGATTTGCTCGTTGATTACATCGAGAAGAAGCACCACCGCTATGTCGCTGAAAAAATTCCCATGCTGAAAATGTGGCTCGACAAACTTTGCGATGTTCACGGCGAAAGGCATCCTGAATTGTTCGAAATCCGGGACCATTTTTTTGCGTCAGCTGCCGAACTCAACAACCACATGAAAAAGGAAGAGTTGATTTTATTTCCCGTAATCCGCCGGATGGAGCAGGCAAAATTTGATAAGCGCAAAGTCGAGAAACCACCTTTCGGCACTGTGAGAAATCCCGTCAGCGTGATGATGCACGAGCACGACAACGAGGGGGAACGGTTCCGGAAAATCGCTGCGATTTCTGACAACTACACCCCGCCGGCAGATGCTTGTACGACTTACCGTGTCGCCTTTGAAACATTGAAGGAGTTTGAAGCGGACCTGCATCACCACATTCACCTGGAGAACAATATTCTTTTCCCGAAAGCCATCGAGCTTGAAACTGAAATGGTATGACAATCGCCTTTAAAACGACATCCAGGCTTAATGGAGTTGAGCCGTGATCACCCTCACGGCTTCCTCCTTTCCTGGAAAATCAGGCAGGGCGTGAAAAAAGAAATCGAGCCGGAACGCATCAAACGATACGCCGGTCATTTTTTTTTTGACCAGAAAAAAAGCCCGGAAATTCACTGGACCAGATACAATGACTGGAAAAAATTTAATGGCCTTTTATTACCCAATTCGCTGTCGTGGTATAAATATGAAAACGGACTGCCGACGAAGCTGGGCAGTGTAAGGGGATTTATTAATGTGACCGTCTCCCCGGAACCTTTTGCGGATGAGGCATTTATTAAACCACCCGGCACAGAGGTAGTACAGTGAGCCATAGCCGCCTGAAGCGCTCGCAACCCTCGACTAACTTCCAACAGTTTTAGTCCTTATCGTTTTCCTAAAACCCCCTACCTTCGCACCCACTAACCAATCCACTCATCAACAATGAAAAAGCTTATCCTATTCTTCCTCATCACCCTCATCAACCTCCAGTGCGCCACTGCCCAAAAACCTAAAAAAAGCACCGCCAAAGAACCTGCTAAAAAAGAAGAAAAAAAAGACTGGGACGTCAATGATCCCCCCGGCGACGACTGGGGCTGGAAACCCGTCCAGTTCTCCACCAACGAAGGCACCTGGATGAACCTCGACGTCAGCCCCGATGGCAAAACGGTCGTATTTGACATGCTGGGTGACATTTACGTAATGCCCATCACGGGTGGTAAGGCTACCCCATTGCGGCAGGGCATTGCCTGGGAGTCGCAACCCCGCTTCTCACCCGACGGCCAGCGCATCCTCTTTACCAGCGACGCCGGCGGCGGTGACAATTGCTGGGTCATGAATGCCGATGGCAAAGACGCCAAACAAATCACCAAAGAGGATTTCCGCCTGCTCAACAACGGCGTCTGGATTGACAACCAGTACATCGTGGCCCGCAAGCATTTCACCTCCGGACGCTCACTCGGAGCGGGCGAAATGTGGATGTACCACATCACCGGCGGCAGCGGTATCCAACTGACGGAACGCAAAAACGACCAGCAGGACGTCAACGAACCCTGTGTCTCCCCCGACGGCCGCTATGTGTATTTCAGCGAAGACGTTTATCCCGGCGGTTATTTTCAATACAATAAAGACCCCAATAGCCAGATTTTTGTCATCAAAAGATACGACCGGGAAAAGGGTGAAATCAAAAATATCATCACCGGGCCCGGCGGTGCGGTGCGCCCCCAAATCAGCAACGACGGCAAACTGCTCGCTTTCGTCAAAAGGGTACGCACCAGGTCGGTGCTGTATGTCCACGACCTCGAAACCCAACAGGAATGGCCCCTCTTCGATGGCCTGAGTAAAGACCAGCAGGAGGCCTGGACCATCTTCGGCATCTACCCCGGCTTCGACTGGATGCCCGACGACAACGAGATCGTGATCTATGGCCAGGGAAAAATCTGGCGGGTACCGGTTGGCCTCGGCATGGAAAAACCGGCCCGGGCGGTCGAAATACCTTTTGAAGTAAATGTGGATATGAAAGTGGCCGAAACGGTCCGTTTTCAAAACAATGCCTTTGACGAAAATTTCACTGCCAAAACCATCCGCAACGCCGTGACTTCACCTGACGGCAAATCCTTGATTTTCAATGCAGTCGGCATGTTGTGGGAAAAGAAATTACCCGATGGAACCCCTACCCCGCTCACCCGCCAAAACCTGTTGAATGCACCGAAACAGACCAGCCCGGTTAACATTCAGGAGGAGCTGAGCAAAGGCACCTACCACTTCCAGGCCGAACCTGCTTTTTCGCCTGACGGCAAATCCATCGTCTTCGTGACCTGGAACGACGTGGAAATGGGCAAGCTCGTGCTGTATGATTACACCGGAGAAATGCTCTCTAAATCGGGCATCGACCACCGGGTTTTGACCAAAGAAAAAGGCATCTACCGCAACCCCAGTTTTTCCCCTGACGGGAAAATGATCGTCTTCGAAAAAGAAGGCGGCAACGGACACCAGGGCTACACCCACACCAAAGAACCGGGCATCTACCTCCTGCCCGTCGATGGTAGTGCCGAGCCCAAATTGCTTACCCCTCAGGGTGAATTTCCGCAGTTTAGCGCCGATGGCAAACGGGTATTTTACCAAAAAGGAGGCTATCTGTTTGGCAGCCTGACCAAGTCCGTGGAGAGCGTAGATCTAAACGGCGAAGACAAGCAGGAGCACTTCGACGGGAAATACTCTCAGCGCTACGTCATTTCCCCCGACAACGAATGGGTGGCCTGGTCGGAGCTGTTCAAGGTCTATGTCGCTCCATTTCCCAAAACCGGAAAAAAGGTCGGCCTGACCAGCAGCACCAAAGCCGTTCCCGTCGCCCAGGTGGCCAGGGATGCGGGTATCAATATCCACTGGTCGCCGGACAGTAAAACGCTGTACTGGACACTCGGCGAGGAATATTTCAGCGACAATCTGACCGAGCGATTCAAGTTTTTGCAAGGAAGTGTGGATAGTATTCCCCCGATGGACAGTGTCGGACTGCGGGTTAATTTGACCTTGCCCAGCGACAAACCATCCGGCATCATCGCCCTGACCAATGCCCGCATCATCACGATGGAAGGCGATGAGGTGATTGAAAAAGGGACGGTCGTCGTGGAAGGGAATAAGATCAAATCCGTGAGCGCCGATTTTGTGGTGCCCAAAGGGGCGAAAGAAATCGATTGCACCGGCAAAACGATTATGCCCGGTATCATGGACGTGCATGCCCACAGCGGCAATTTCCGCTACGGTCTCAGTCCACAGAAGCAGTGGGAATACTATGCGAACCTCGCTTACGGCGTCACCACTTCGCATGACCCCAGCACCAATACGGAAATGGTTTTTGCCAATTCCGAACTCATCAAGGCGGGCTACATGGTAGGCCCCCGGCTATTCAGCACCGGTACTATTTTATACGGTGCCGATGGTGATTTTAAAGCGGTCGTCAATTCACTGGAAGATGCCAAATCCGCCCTCCGCCGCACCAAAGCCTTCGGCGCATTTTCCGTAAAAAGCTACAACCAGCCCCGCCGCAACCAGCGCCAGCAGGTGATGGCTGC
>JBFIJS010000045.1:0-12685 GCA_041600595.1 Saprospiraceae bacterium
GCCTACGATGTCTTGTTGTACGGCGCCGACAAGTTGGTGGAAGTCGTGGAAAAGTATCTGAAAAAGCGGGCGTAGTTCTTTCGGGGTTTTCGCAGGATGTGGTGGCGATGCCTTTATTCATTTCGGGCATTGTATTTCCAAGACAACTATTTCCCGGAATTTCCGGCAACATCCTGCCTCCGCCAATACGCCGTAACAAAGGGGCACCCTGAAATAACAGGTCGTGTCTCTTGTTTTGTGAAATCAACTTTTATAAACCAAATAAAATGGATAAGTCGAGCAAATCAGGATCAGCAGCTTTTCAACCGACCCTTTCTTCTTTTAAGGTGATAGAGCATTTCCGCATCGGTCCGGTCAGGTTGGAAAAGGACCGGTTGGTGATGCCTTACACGGTCGTTTGCCGGCAGGAGGAACACACCAACGAGTTGATCTATAAATACGAAGAGCCGGTCTTCGATCCAAAAGACCCTTCCGCCCAAAACCTGGCTTCCATGATCGGCGCACAACTGGCCCTGAATTACGGCTTGTTTTGTGAAAAAATGACTTTCGATGGTTTGTTTGACCAAACCGATCAGCGCTTTTTGTTGCAAATGATGGAGAACACCTCCCGGGAAATATTGGTAAAAAAATTATTGGAACCCAACGTTTTTCTAAAAGAAGGCTTCAAAAACCTGCCGGCCGAAAAGCAAAAAAAATACACCCAGGCGCAGGTCGAGTTCATCAATACATCGTTTCCCCAAAGCAAGCTGAATTGGGACCAATGGTCTATTGATTACCACAAACATTGCGTCCTGTCGAGCGGGGGTAAAGACAGTCTGCTGGGCTATGGTTTGCTCAAGGAAATTGGCAGGGACGTACACCCCATCTTTGGCAATGAAAGTGGCCGCCACTGGTTTACGGCGCTCAACGGCTACCGTCACCTGAAAGAAGTGGAACCCAACACCGGGCGAGTCTGGATGAACTCGGACCGTCTGTTTGCCTGGATGCTGCGGCACCTGCCTTTTATCCGTCCCGACTTTGCGAGCATCCGTGCCGACGATTATCCCGTGCGGCTTTGGACGGTGGCTGTTTTTTTATTTGGCGTATTGCCTTTGATGAAAAAAAGGAGTGTCGGCCGGCTGGTAATTGGCGATGAGTACGACAGCACCCAACGCGGAACCTTTCAGGGGATTCCGCATTACAACGGCCTGTTCGATCAGAGTCATTTTTTTGACGAAACGCTCAGTCGTTTTTTCATGAAAAAAGGGTGGGGGATTAGCCAGTTTTCCATCCTGCGGCCCTTGTCAGAGCTGCTTATTTTAAAAATTTTAGTCAAACGTTATCCCGATCTGCAGCGGCACCAGGTGTCCTGCCACGCTGCCCATGAGATAGACGGGCGGATACATCCCTGCGGAAAGTGTGAGAAATGCCGCCGCATTGTCGGTATGCTCACTGCCCTCGATGCCGATCCGCATCACTGTGGCTACGGTGAGAAGGAGATTGCAGCCTCGTTGCAGAGCCTGGCAACCAATAAGGTCAAACAAATCGGTCCGGATGCCGGACACCTTTTTCATTTGCTGGAAAAAAAGGGAGTGCTTAGCAATGCCGGAAAGGCTCACCCGGAAATCATGCATCTTCGCTTCGACAAGGAACGCAGCCAGTTTAAAGACATTCCGGTGGACTTGCGGCGGCCCCTCTACAAACTGATGCTGGAGCACGCTACCGGTGCCGTACGGATGGTCGACCGAAAATGGCAACCGTTCGATGTTTTGGCGTCGGCAGAGATTGAAACCCCTTATCCATTTGAGCAGGAAGCAACGGCCGCACCTTCCAAAGCAAAGAAGAATAAATACCTGTGGGCTGAACTGACCTGGGAAGAGGCTCAGATACGGCTGGCGGAGACGGATACGGCATTGTTGCCGGTGGGTGCCATCGAGCAACACGGCCCGCATCTTCCCCTCGATGTGGATGCTTTCGATGCGGATTATCTGGCCAAAAAAGTGGCCGCAGCCTGCAGCGATCCCAAGCCACTGGTATTGCCGCTGGTGCCTTATGGCGTGAGTTACCACCACAACGATTTCCCCGGCACGGTCAGCATCACGAACGAGGCAATGGCCAAATTTATCTACGATATTGGCCAGAGCGCAGTGAGAAATGGCATTAAAAAACTGATCATCATCAATGGTCACGGCGATAATGCACCCACACTGAATTATGCGGCGCAAATGATTAATCGCGATACTGGCATTTTCGTCTGTGTCGATACCGGAGAGAGCAGCGATGCTGATATCGACCCTTTTGCCGAAACAAGCAATGACGTACACGCCGGGGAGATCGAAACGAGTACCACGCTGGCCGTCCGTCCTCACCTGGTTTATATGGATAAAGCAGTGGACACGACTTTGAATTTTACCAACCGGTACCTGGACTTCAGCTCCAAAAATGCGGTGCCCTGGTATGTGCAAACTGAAAAAATCAGTCACAACGGAACCATGGGGAACCCTACCAAGGCCACGGTGGAAAAAGGTAAAAAAATATGGGAAGTGATGATCGCCCACCTGGTGGCGATGGTGGAAACGCTGAAGGGGCTGCCGCTCGAAGAAATTTATCAAAAGAAATACTAAAGAAGGGTGTTGGTAAACCCGGGGCTTCCGGCTAAATGGCAGGTGTGTCACTGCCTTGTCGGTACGTCCCCGTGACCTTGAATCCTTGAACCGAAGTCCATGAAAATCAGATCAATCGAATGCTGGGAGGTGAAGATGCCGCTCAAAGAGCCATACACCATCGCTTATGAAACCATCCACGAGACGGTAAATATTTTTATGTGCATAACGACGGAGTCGGGTATCCGTGCCTATGGCTGTGCCGCTCCCGACCTGGAAGTGACCGGGGAAACCCCGGAAGGAGTCGTCAAAGCCTTCAATGAAATCGTAGAACCCCTGCTGCACGGGCAGAGCCTGCTGCGGATCGCCCTGGTGGTTGAACTGATCAAAAAGCAATGCCCCGGGAGTCCTTCCTTATTGGCGATGGTGGATATGGCCTTGTATGACCTGCTCTCCAAAACGGCCAAATTGCCACTGTCTTTATTGCTGGGGGGGTATCGGCACAGTATGCCGACAAGCATCACTATCGGTATTCTGCCCGTACGGGAGACGATTGAGAGGGCCACGGATTTTATCAAGCAGGGTTTTTTTATTCTAAAAATAAAAGGCGGCCACTCGGTAGAAATGGACATAGAGCGGATACGTGCCATCCGGCAAAAGTTTGGTGACAGCATTCAGCTTCGCTTTGATGCCAACCAGGGATACTCACTCGAACAGGCTGTCCGGTTTGTTAAGGAAACCAGGGATTGTCGGATTGAAATTCTCGAACAGCCCGGTCCAAAAGACGAATGGGAGCTGATGGGGCATATTTCACAACAGGTACATGTACCGGTTATGGCCGATGAAGGACTGACGAGCCTGGTCGATGTGCATCGCATTGCTAAGAATGATTGGGCAGACATGGTCAATATCAAGCTGATGAAGGTCGGAGGCATCCATCAGGCGATGCATATCAACTCGGTGGCTAAAGCGGCCGGAATGGAGGCAATGGTCGGGTGTATGGATGAGAGTGCGCTGGGGATTGCTGCGGGCCTGCATTTTGCCCTCTCCCGACCCAATGTAGAATATGCTGACCTCGACGGGCATCTGGACCTGATCGGCGATCCGGCCAACTGTTGTATCCTGCTGAAGGATGGTGTCTTGTATCCCAAATCAGGCCCCGGACTTGGCTTTATCGAATGAGTTTGCCCATGAAATTTCAATTCAGATTTAATTCAGATTTGATCTCTTTATTTGCCCTCCATTTTTTTACACCTCATCAGAATACCGTGCTAACTCATTTGAAGAAGCCTATCCAAAGATTTCAGGAAAACAGGAAAACTGTGGCCTTCCTCTTTACGCTTAGTGTCACGTTTTTGGTCATAGGATTTTATTGCATTTTTAAAATGATGGCCGTTATTGAAGAACGGGAAGGTGTCGTGCTAAACGATTTCCTTCATCCGCTTTTGCCCCTTCCTATCGACCTTTCGCCGTGGATATTCGCCGCCACCTATTCTGCTTCGGTGTTGATCATTGTCCACGTGCTGAGAAGGGGATTGTACTTTGCAACCGTTGTTTTTCTGGCTTATTCATTCTTGTTTTTGCTCAGGAGTTCCTGCATCTTTTTTGTCCCGCTCGACCCGCCACCGGGCATGATCGCCCTCGACGATCCTTTTATCCGTTTTTTCAATCCTGATAATTTTGTGTACACCAAAGATCTCTTTTTCTCTGGTCATACTGCCTCTATGGTATCGTTTTATTTGCTGGCCAATGAGAAGCGGCTGAAAACTTTCCTGTTCTTTATCGCTTTGTTTGTCATGGCAGCTATTTCCATCCAACGGGTGCATTACACGATCGATATTTTGGGAGGTATTATGGCGGCCTATCTCACTTATGCTCTGGTTCATTTTTTGGAAAAAAAACTTTGGCATTTGTGCCATAGCCCTGTCCCGCAAAAATTGGCAGCCGTAAAATCAGTCGCACCCGTACTCCGTAAAGAAAAAATGGAGAATGCCCGACCTTGAACTTGTTATAGTGTTTCCCGTTTAAAGGGTTGGGTAGCGATTCAAAGGTCGGTGCAGCCTACACAGAAGTTTTGTCCTGGCCGGTACCGGGTTGTTTGAAAAACAGTCAAAATAAGTGACCTTTGAAATTAGGGGCAGACTACTTTGAGAAGTGTTTTTGTCAAATGGATAAGCTTTCCCGAATACGAAAATTTGCTGCTGCCCACTTATCTTTTCAACAATATTTAAAACAGACATTAAAATATGGCCACCGAAAATAACACCCTTCCCAGCACCTCCATAGAATTGAGGAACTTGTTCATCGAAGACTACCTGGGGCTCAAAGAATCCATGCAACGGGCGTATTCTCACTGGGAAGATTCCTATTGGAAAGAGCACCACATTCAAAAGTTACTGGATATTTTCCCGGATGGGCAGCTCTGTGTACTGGTCGATGGAAGGGTGGCAGGCTGTGCACTGTCACTGATTGTTGATTACAGCAAGTTTGGTGATAATCATACCTACGAAGAGATTACCGGAAAATACACGTTTAACACCCACAATCCCGATGGCGACATGCTCTACGGGATCGATGTATTTATCCACCCTGAGTTTCGGGGGATGCGTTTGGGGCGCAGGTTGTATGACATGCGGAAGGAATTATGCGAAAACCTCAACCTCCGGGGGATTATTTTCGGGGGCAGGATTCCAAACTATAACAAGTTTGCCGGTGAAATGACGCCTAAAGAGTACATCCTGAAGGTACGCAGAAAAGAGATCTACGACCCCGTACTCACCTTCCAGATATCCAACGATTTTCACGTAAAACGAATCCTGAATGGTTATTTGTCGGGCGACGAGCAGTCACTTGAGTATGCCACTTTAATGGAGTGGAGCAATATTTATTACCAGGAAAAAGAACTACTGGTCAACGTGCCAAAACAGGTTATCCGATTGGGGCTGATCCAATGGCAGATGCGGCATTTTTCCAATGTAGATGTATTTATTGAGCAGGCAGAATACTTTATTGATGCGGTGAGCGACTACAAAAGTGATTTTGTATTGTTCCCTGAGTTTTTCAACGCACCGCTCATGGCTCCCTACAACCACCTGTCCGAGGCAAAGGCTATCCGGGAGCTGGCCAGTTTTACGAACATATTAAAAAACAGATTCCGCCAGTTTGCCATAGAATACAACATCAATATCATCACTGGCAGCATGCCCGAGGTACGGGATGATGGCAAATTATACAACATTGGTTTTCTCTGCCACCGGGACGGGCGTGTGGACAAATACGAAAAAATACACATCACCCCGTCGGAAAAACATGCCTGGGGCATGGTTGGTGGTAGCAAAATAGAAGTGTTTGACACTGATTGTGGCAAGGTCGGTGTGCTGATCTGTTACGATTCCGAATTCCCCGAATTGTCAAGACTGCTTGCCGACCAGGGAATGGATATCCTCTTTGTGCCTTTTTTGACCGACACCCAGAACGGATACAACCGGGTTCGGTGCTGTGCGCAGGCCAGGGCGATTGAAAATGAGTGTTATGTGGCCATTGCCGGGTGTGTGGGCAATTTGCCGAAGGTCAACAATATGGATATTCAGTTTGCCCAGGCGGCGGTTTTTACCCCTTCCGATTTTCAGTTCCCTACCAACGGAATTAAGGCGGAAGCCACGCCTAATACTGAAATGACCCTCATTGCCGACGTTGATCTCGACGATCTCAAACAACTTCACAGCTACGGCAGTGTCAGGAATTTGAAAGACCGGCGGAAAGATGTCTATGAGTTGAAAGCCACTGCAAAAAAAACAAAACCTTAGTGCGCTCCAACGGGCGTTCTTCCTGAAATACCAACCCGTCGGGCATTCCCCTGTGGAAAATCGGCCGGGTTGTTACCCAAAAAGCGATACTTACCTCTATATTGCGTAAATGAATTTTCTACTTCAAAGTAGTGCGTACAGAATTTCTACAGATTCCTTGTCCTCCTTTGCGGCGAATTTCAAAAAAAATAAAAAAATAGCCTATATGGAATCTCCAAGCCAATCATCCAACCGGTATTCTGACGCCGAACTGTCCGAGTTCAAAGCGGTTATTGAAAAAAAATTAGCTGCTGCTTATGAAGATTTGGAATACCTGAAGGAACAAATTAACAATACAACGGAGAGCATGGAAAATGACGGAGACTACATGGACGACTCCAATAGTTTCTCGGATATGGAGCTTTTCCACAGTATGGCCCACCGCACGCAGAAGTATGTTCAGGGCCTGGAAAATGCTTTGTACAGGATTAGTAATAAAACCTACGGGGTTTGTACGGTGACGGGTGAATTGATTGACAAGCGGCGCCTGCTTGCAGTCCCGACCACTTCCATGTCCATCCATGCCAAAAAAACCGATTCGCCGGCTCCGGCCAGGCAGGATATGGAGCCCCGGACCTATTCCAATAGTTCTGCCGATACTAAGACATCCGGTGCCAGTGCTGCGGCCAGGAATGTGAAAAAAAAGCCAGCGGACGATTTTGACTTTTCCGTTGATGAAGAATGAGCAATGGGCGCTGACCGCTTATGCGAGCTGGTATGAGCAGGTTCGGTTCACATTTGTTTTGGCTGAAAATAGCGGGAGGCACGTCCCGGTATCTGTCAGGGTATAAGCCAGTCAGAATACCAGCATAAATAAAAAAGCGGCGTTTCAGAAATTGCATCTGAAGCGCCGCTTTTTTATTTTTCATTTAATTGTTGTTTTTTTACGCAGACTGTCCCCAAACATCCTTTCGGGGCTTTGCAAAAAAGAAAACATACCGCTCTGCATTGTTTCATCACTTTTGACAAATATCCCTGAATCCATTCATCAACAGCCATTGAGCTGAAAGCAAAACAAACCTCCCAGCGCATGAAATTCCTGATCATCGAAGACGAACAAGACCTGTTGGATCTGATTACCCGCTATCTGAAGAAGGAGGGGCATGTGTGTGAGCAGGCGTCGGATTATAAAGAGGGTTTCAAGAAAATCAATAACCACGATTACGACTGTGCGATCATTGATCTCAACCTCCCCGGTGGTGACGGCATGAAGCTCGTGGAAATGATGCGGAAAGAAACAGCCGAAACAGGTATTGTTATTATATCGGCCAAAGAGTCTGTCGAGGACCGGATCCGGGGGCTCGACCTGGGCGCCGACGATTACCTGACCAAACCCTTCAACCTCGCCGAGCTCAACGCCCGGATCAAAGCCGTTTTGCGCCGGAAAACAAAGGCCCCCAACAAAGAAATGGACTTTGGCCAGTTGGTGATCAACCTCGATGAACGCAATGCCATCGCCAACGGCCATTCGCTGCAGCTGACCAAAAAGGAATATGAGATACTCGTTTTTCTGGCCCGCAATAAAAACCGGGTGGTCACCAAAGATAGTATCGCCGAATTTTTGTGGGGAGACTACATGGACGATGCTGTTTCGTACGATTTCATCTATGCACACGTGAAAAACCTGCGGAAAAAACTGGCGGAAAATGGTTGTGGAGAATACTTGAAAACGGTTTACGGGATTGGGTACAAATTCTCGGATCATTGAAAGACAGGACATTCATATTGGCGGTTATTGCGAGCCTGGCAGCCGGTTTAGTTACCGGTGTGTTTCTTTTGCCGGATGTTGTTTTTTGGAAAATAGTATCACCGGTCGCAGCGGCATTTCTGGTGTTTTTTTTCGTGAAAAAAGCGGGCGTTCGTACGGCAGCATCTTCGGGGGGGGATCGGCTCGAAACGTTGAGCCATCTTTTAAAAAATATTGAAAATGCTGATTGGGGGGCGGATAACCGGGAGTTCTCGGCTATCAAGGAAATGCACCCCGGCCTCGCTAATCAACTTTTAAAGGTTCAGCATCTTTACCATTCCAATAAACAATTTACCCAAAACGCCGCCCATGAGTTGCAGACGCCTCTGGCCATTATTAAAGGCCACGCGGAGCTGCTCCTGCAGGCTCCCAGCCTCAATGAAAAGGAAGCTACGGCCATTGGTGCCATTCTCCACAATATCAACCGGCTCTCGCGGATCAATGCCACCCTCATTCTGTTATCCAAGATAGAACATGGCCGGTTTGCCGACGAGCAGCCTGTGCGTTTGAATGAAATCATCGATGCTACCCTCGATCACTTTTCCGATACCCTCGATTTGAAAGAAATAAAGGTAGAGAAGGAGTACCGGTCTGACTTCGTCGTCCACATGAGCGCTACATTGGCGGAAATACTAATCGCCAATTTGCTGCAAAACGCTATCCGCCATAACCTGCCATCGGGTTTTATCAGAATAGAAACCGACCGGAAAGGATTGAAAATCAGCAACCCCGGCAAGCCATTGGCAACGGCTCCGGAAAACCTGTTCAAGCGTTTTTACCGGGAGTCGAAGAAGGAAGAAAGCCTGGGATTGGGACTGTCGATTGTGAAAAGGATCGTAGAACAGAGCGGGCTGGAGGTGAGCTATGTGTTTGCGGACGGTGTGCATTCGGTCGGGATCATTTCGAAAAAATGAACACTCGGCTGCAGTGCTGCGGACAGGGAGAAAAGGAATGCTGTTCTTTTTTAGGAAAAATAATCAACAAGGTGTTTAATTATTCTAATGTGATTGCCCGGATTAAAAACCGGTTGTTGATCCAAAACCTGCACAATTACTCCCTTTTTAACCGTTTTTACTTCCATACACAGCTTCCCTGCCGTGGTCATTTACATTCCAATTGTAAAACATTTTGTTTTTTAAATAATTGCTAAATGTTTACTTTTGCCGGAGCGAGTTCAACAGAAGCGACAACTTTATACATTTGCCCTGCTTATTGAAACGCAGCGTACCATTTCACTCAACCAGCAACTTCACCATTTCAAACATGGAAGAGAATAAACAGCCCGAAGAAAATAAATTGACCGGTAAAGTTTCCATGAACGGAAACGGGAACGGTGACGATACGGCCCACATCACGACCATTTCCAATATGTATGAGGATTATTTCCTCGACTATGCCAGTTATGTGATACTCGAACGGGCGGTACCAGCCATCGAGGACGGTCTGAAGCCGGTGCAGCGCCGCATCCTGCACGCCATGAACGAAAAGGAGGATGGACGTTACCACAAGGTTGCCAATATCATCGGGAACACCATGCAGTACCACCCGCACGGCGACGCTGCCATTGGCGATGCATTGGTGAACCTGGGCCAAAAAGACTTGCTGATTGATTGTCAGGGTAACTGGGGCGATTACCGGACGGGCGACTCGGCAGCAGCGGCGAGGTATATTGAAGCCCGGCTGACCAAGTTTGCCCAGACTGTTGCCTTCAACCCTCAAACAACCGACTGGCAGCTCAGTTACGATGGCCGCAAAAAGGAACCGATCAATTTGCCGATGAAGTTTCCCCTGGTGCTGGCGCAGGGTGCTGATGGTATTGCCGTGGGCCTTTCCACTAAGATCTTACCCCACAATTTTATCGAACTCTGCAAAGCCTCGATCGATATCCTGAAGGACAAACGGGTCAAAATTTACCCGGACTTTATGACGGGCGGCTCCATTGATGTCAGCGAATACAATGGTGGCAAACGGGGTGGCAAGGTGAAAGTGCGGGCGTCCATCGAAAAGGCTGACAAGAACCGTTTGCTCATCAAGGACCTGCCTTATGGGGTGACGACCTCTTCTCTCATTGACAGTATTCAAAAATCGGTTGAGAAAGGGAAAATCAAGATCAAAAAGATAGATGACAATACGGCTGAAGAAGTTGAGATTGCCATCGAACTTGCTTCCGGCGTTTCGCCCGATGTGACCATCGATGCCCTGTACGCCTTTTCCAACTGCGAAGTGTCGATCTCACCCAACTGCTGTATCATCGTGGACAACAAGCCCCATTTTATTAAGGTGGAGGAGTTGTTGAAAATATGCACCGAGCGCACCAAAGACCTGCTCCGGCAAGAGCTGGAGATCCGCAAGCATGAGCTGGAGGAAAAATGGCTGTTTTCCAGCCTCGAAAAAATATTTATCGAAAACCGTATTTATCACGAAATAGAAGAGTGCGAAAGCTGGGAAGAGGTGATGGCGACCATTTACCGGGAGCTCAGAACATATGTGGCGACACCTTCCGACCCTGCTCAAAAAGGAGATAAGCGACTTGCTCTTTTCCGCGACCTCAACGATGACGATATTATCCGCCTGACGGAAATCCGTATCAAGCGAATTTCCAAATACAATTCCTTCAAAGCGGACGAACTTATTGAAAAAATCATTGCCGAACTGGAGCAGGTCAAATATGATCTGGCTCACCTGACCGATTACACAATCGCATACTACCAAATGCTGCTGGACAAGTTTGGAAAAGGCCGGGAGCGTAAAACCCAGATTACCAGCTTCGAGGCTATTGAGGCAGTGGCCGTGGTCGCCAACAATACCAAGCTATATGCCGACCGGAAAGAGGGCTTTATTGGCTCCGGCCTCAAAAAGGAGGGTGAGTTTGTCTGCGATTGTTCTGATATTGACGACATCATTGTCTTCCGGAAAGATGGAAAAATGGTGGTCAGCCGCATCGCTGATAAAACCTTTGTCGGGAAAGATATCATTCATGTGGATGTCTGGAAAAAGGGTGATGAACGCACCACCTACAACATGATTTACTGGGATGCCAAACTGGGCCGTGCGATGGCGAAACGTTTTAACGTGACCGCCATTACCCGCGACAAAGAATATGACCTGACCAAAAGCGGAGACCCGAAAAATAAGGTGCTTTATTTCACCGCCAACCCCAATGGTGAAGCGGAACTGGTGACCATCACCCTTAGTCCCTCCTCGAAAGCCCGAATCAAAGTATTTGACTATGGATTCAGCGACCTGGAAATCAAAGGTCGCGGTGCCGGTGGCAACACGGTCACCAAATATCCGGTGAAAAAGGTAGTGCTGAAAGAAGAAGGGCATTCTACCATCGGGGCCCTGAAAATCTGGATGGATGAAGTCAGCGGACGGCTCAATACCGAAGAGCGCGGCCTGTACCTCGGTGAGTTTGATACGGGTGAAGCGATTATCGCCATTTACACAGATGGTTCTTATGAGTTGAACTATGTTGAACTGACCCGCCGCTACGAGCCGAAAGATTTGCTTTACATCAGAAAGTTTGATCCGGATGCGCCGATCTCTGCCGTTCATTATGAAGGCAACAAAGGCTGGACCATGGTCAAGCGGTTTTATGTTGAAACAACAGCCGTTGACCAACGCTTTTCATTTATCACCGATCATCGTTCTTCCAAACTGTATTTTGCCACAGCTTCCGCAAATCCGGTTGTGCAATACAGTTATAAAACAAAAGCCGGAAAGCAGGAACAGGAACTGAACCTCGCCGAATTTATGGACACCAAGGGCTGGAAAGCGATTGGTAATAAATTGTGCGAGTACAAGATTTTGAAAATTACGGAGGTGGAAACGGCGAAAACACCAAATAAGGCTGACACAGTAAAAGACAAGTTAAAAGCCGGGGACACCATCGATTTTGATGTAGAGGGGCAGGGTAGTTTGTTTTAGTTGTAACCGGTAAAACTTAGGTTGACGGTCGATATTGGTATGGCTCCATGGAGTCGAAACTATTCGTGAAACTGTATCAAGGCAGCTCATGCTAGCCTTGATACAGTTTTTATTAAAAGTCTCACTCTTTTTTCAAACTCACTTCTATATCTCTACCCGGGGATTCCTCCACCAGCAGGCCCTCTGATGCCCAAACCTGCATTTTTCGCTTTCCGTAGTCGATCGACACTTTTCCCTCTCTCAAAAATGGCATGCCTAAGATACCATCCAGATCAATTGTGAGGCTCTCATTTAGCGAAGCGGTGCTGATTACCGTCATGTCTAACGGCCCGATGGCTTGCCCGTCAATGGATAACCCCCGTAGCGTGCCGGACTGAGCCGGATGTTGGAAGTGGGTAATACCCTTGACCAGCACCTTCTTTACCTCATCGAACCGGGGGGCTGTCCGTTTGAACGATCGGTCGTCGATGATATTTATTTCAGCACCGGTATCCAGGCCGAAGCGGAGCTTTTTTTTGCCGCTTTTAGCAATGATGAAAGGCAAGTGACCACTGAAACGGAGATCGTAGGTGGCTATTGATGGA